>CAZJDB010000135.1:0-4675 GCA_964544695.1 uncultured Chitinophagaceae bacterium | reverse complement strand
CGCTTCCATCATCCTGTATTCCCTGGGAAGCATCGCCAATGGGTTCGTCCATACCCTCGGAGAATATACGCTGGCGCGCTTTGTCACGGGTCTGGGCCTGGCAGGCGAGCTCGGCGCGGGGATCACCCTGGTCAGTGAAATCATGCCCAAAGAAAAACGGGGGATCGCCACTTCCCTGGTAGCGGGTATAGGACTCAGCGGGGCGGTGTTCGCCTATTTTATCCGCGTTTGGTTCGTGGCCCCTTCCGGTGAAGGCTGGCGCACGTGCTACTTCATCGGGGGCGGACTGGGATTCCTGTTATTGTTCCTGCGGGTGGGCGTCCTCGAGTCGGGGATGTTCAAGAGCATCGAAAATAAGCAGGTCAGCAAAGGCAATATCCTGATGCTCTTCACCAATGGCCGTCGGTTCCGCAAATACCTCACCGCGATCCTGATCGCTCTACCGAACTGGTACGTGATCGGTATCCTCGTTTCCTTTTCGGACAAATTCGCTTCAAAAATGGATGTTCGGGGGCGGGTCGACCCCGGAAAGTCTATTATGGTGGCCTACGCGGCCATTACCGTCGGGGATATCCTCATCGGCTTCATCAGCCAGGGACTGAAAAGCCGGAAAAATGCCCTTTGGTTGTTCCATATCATCACGGTCCTTTCGGTCATCTGGTTCTTCAACCTACAGGGCCAAACGTCCTCGGCCATGTACCTGGTCTGCATATGTATGGGGCTGGGCACGGGGTTCTGGGCCATGTTCGTCACCATGGCGGCCGAGCAGTTCGGCACCAACATACGCGCGACGGTGGCGACCACCGTTCCCAATATGGCCAGGGGTTCGCTATACCTGGTCTCCCTGCTGTTCACGTCGCTTCAGGGGGTCCTCCCCAAGGATAAGGCCTACCTTGAAAGCGGCTGGATAACGGGTATCATCGTTTTCGCTATTGCTTCCATTGCCCTGATCATGACCGAAGAGACCTTCGGCAAGGACCTAAATTACCTGGAGCCATGAAGGTCCTCGTCATCCGCTTTTCCTCCATTGGGGACATCGTCCTGACGACCCCCGTGGTGCGCTGCCTCAAGCAGCAAAGGGGGGAGATCGAGGTGCACTATCTGACGAAGGAGGCATTCCGGATGCTGGTGGAAAACAATCCTAATATAGACCGGTGTCATTTTCTCGGCGACGACTTCGCGGCGTTGGTCGCTTCGCTTCGTGCCGAGCGCTTCGACTATATCATCGACCTGCACCGAAATTTGCGCACGCGGCGCGTGAAGCGAGCCCTGAAGGTACCCAGTCATTCTTTCCACAAGCTGAACGTGCGCAAGTGGCTGCTGACTGCCCTTAAGATCAATATTTTGCCATCCTTGCACATTGTAGACCGGTATATGAAAACGGTGGAATTCTTACAGGTGAGGAATGACGGTCGCGGTTTGGACTATTCCATCAACACGCCCGTGCCAGTCGATGACCTGCCTCTAACGCATGCCGCCGGGTACGTGGGGATCGCCATCGGGGGCGCCCTGGGCACGAAGAAGCTGCCCCTGCACAAGCTGCGGGAATTATGTTCCCTGATCCCTCAGCCGGTGGTCCTGCTGGGGGGGCCCGAGGATGCTGCAACGGGTGAAGTTATTGCCGCCGATGATCCTATTAAGATTTACAATGCGTGCGGGAAATTCAGCCTGGATGAATCGGCGGATTTGGTGCGTCGGGCGAATATATTGATAACGCATGATACCGGCCTGATGCACATCGGGGCCGCGTTACAGCGACCCATACTATCCGTTTGGGGGAATACCGTGCCCGCCTTTGGGATGGGACCTTATTATGGCGCCGCTTCCTCGGTGGGGACCCGGGCATTCGAGGTCAAGCCCCTCTGGTGCAGGCCCTGCAGCAAAATCGGGTATGCGCGCTGTCCCCTGGGAAATTTCAAGTGCATGGAAAAACAGGACCTGGAAAAAATCGCGGAGGCTGTTAATTTTACCAAATGAGCCACCTGCCCCTTCGCACGAATAAGACCTGCCTGAATTGCGGGTTCCAGGTCGAGGAACGCTATTGTTCGCGTTGCGGCCAGGAAAATCTGGAACCCCGCGAATCGCTGGGCCACCTCGTCAGTCACTTTCTCAGCGACTTCACGCACTATGATTCAAAATTTTTGACCTCGTTGCGCGACCTCGTGATCAAGCCCGGGTTCCTGACGCGCGAATACAATGCAGGTCGCAGGGCGGCATACCTGAATCCGATCCGGATGTATATTTTCATTTCGGCGGTATTCTTCCTTGTGCTGTTCGGGGGCAACGAAAGCGGCCCATCTTCGTCGAAGCCGTTACCGGCCGACACTTTGTCTCATCCGGTGGGCGAGTTATCCCTGAACGCCGCCTTCCATAATACGGATGCCGTCATCACCGTGGTGGAAAACAAATACACCCGGGTCGGTCAATACGATTCGGCACAGGCGGCGTTGGCGTTGAGCGACACCGCCCGCGACGATTCGAGGAGCCGGTGGTTTATGCACCGCATGATCCACCTTCGTGAGCGCCACCCGGGGAGGCAGGCGATCGTCATCACCCAAAATGTAGGGGGTTTTATTCCCAAGGCTATGTTCGTGCTGCTACCGTTGTTCGCGCTGTATATGCGCTTGCTGTACAGCCGACGCAAATTCGTTTATACGCAGCACGTCATCTTTTCGCTGCACTTCCATTCCTTCATTTTCCTGGTCTTCCTCCTGGGTCAGGTGGCTTTCCTGTTCAATCCGGATTTTGTCGGGGTCTTCACCATCGCCGGCGTATCCATTCTGTGGATTTTTGCCTACCTGGCCATAGCCCTGCACCGGACCTACGCGCAGGCCCTGTGGATTTCCCTCCTAAAGGCGATCGCCCTTTGGTTGATGTACGTGATAACCATTCAGATCGTCGCGGCGATCCTTTGGTATTGGGAATTTTCGACGGCTTAAAGGGTCTTCAGGACGTCGTTCATGCTCCTTACGGCTTCGGCGCTTTTGGCGAAGGCGGCTTTTTCCTCCGGGTTCAGTTCCAACGGCAGAATTTTTTCCCACCCTTTGCGGCCGATGATTACGGGTACCCCCAGGCAAATGTCCTTTTGCCCATATTCCCCTTCCAGGAGGACGCAGCACGTGAAAAGTTTCTTTTCATCCCGGATGATGCTTTCCACCAGGGCGGCTCCTGCGGCCCCGGGTGCATACCAGGCGGAGGTGCCGATGAGCTTCGTCAGGGTAGCCCCGCCCACCATAGTGTCGGCGACGATTTTCTGCTGCTGTTCCGCACTCAGAAATTGGGTGACGGGGAGGCTGTTCCAGGTAGCTTTATGAATGAGGGGTATCATAGTGGTATCACCATGCCCACCAATGACGATGGCATTCAAATCTCCGGGAGAACACCCCAGGGCCATGCTGAGGTAACAACGGAAGCGCGCGCTGTCCAGGGCTCCGCCCATCCCGATGATGCGGTGTTTCGGCAGGCCAAGGCTCGTCAACGCCAGGTAGGTCATCGTATCCATAGGATTACTGATGATCAGGAAGATGGCGTCAGGAGAGTGCTTCAGGATATTCTGGGCCACACCCTTGACGATACCGGCGTTGGTGCCGATGAGTTCCTCGCGGGTCATACCTGGCTTGCGGGGGATACCGGACGTGATCACGACGACCTGGGAACCCGCGGTTTTGGCATAGTCCCCCGTCGAACCCGTGATTTTCGTATCGAAGCCCAGGAGCGCAGCCGTCTGGGTCATGTCCAGCGCTTTTCCTTCTGCCAGACCTTCCTTGATGTCCAGCAATACCAGTTCTTCGCACAGCTCGGCGCGGGCGATGTTATCGGCGACCGTGGCGCCTACGGCGCCGGCGCCAACCACCGTTACTTTAATCGGCATATTTCAATGATTTCGTTTTGCGAGGGCAAAATTAGGGGGAAAGGATCATTCCTCCATGATAGACCGGATCATTTCCACGACCTCATCCATATTGGGTTTGCTGAAGTAGTCCCCGTCGCTGCCGTAAGCGGGGCGATGGGCCTTAGCTGTAAGGGTTCTGGGAGAGGCGTCCAGCCAGCGATACGCATTCTGGTTTTCGATCACTTCCTGGAACATGTAGGCCGTGGCGCCCCCGGGGACATCCTCATCCACGAACAGGATGCGGCTGGTCTTTTTGAGGGAATCCAGGATGGCATGGTGCCGGTCAAAGGGCAGGAGCGTCTGCACGTCCACCACCTCGCAGCTCACACCCAATTGTTCCAGTACGGCGGCGGCATCCAGGATGATCCTCAGCATCGAACCGTAGGAGACCACGGTGATGTCCGTCCCCTCGCGGAGGATTTCGGGAATGCCCAGGGGGACGGTATATTCCACGAGGTTGGAGGGGAGACGTTCCTTGAGGCGGTATCCGTTCAGGCTTTCCACCATCAGCGCGGGATCGTTCGATTTCAGGAGGGTATTGTACATGCCCACGGCCTGCGTCATGTTCCGCGGCACGCAGACATAAAAACCACGGAGGGCACCCAGGACCATGCCCATGGGAGAGCCGCTGTGCCAGACTCCCTCCAGCCGATGCCCCCGTGTCCTTACGATCAAGGGACAACTTTGCTGGCCCCTCGTCCGGTAATGCGTCGTGGCGGCATCGTCGCTGAGGGGCTCCAGCCCATAAAGGAGGTAATCCAGGTATTGTATTTCGGCTATCGG
>CAZJDB010000134.1:0-4510 GCA_964544695.1 uncultured Chitinophagaceae bacterium | reverse complement strand
CCCCATAGCTCGTGCCCGTTACGCTTTGGAACCTTGCCGTTTCCGTTTCGTAGTTATTGTCGGTGCCCGGCGAGACCTCATGGGAGGTTTGGAAAATGATGGTTCCGGGAGTCCCCGAACCCGTGGCGATTCCTCCCGCGATATTGATGTTGCCCCCGTTGATATTGGATCCGTAGCCCCCCGTACCCTGAATCGTATAGGCGGTCGGGGAGGCGGAGAAGGGACCTTTGCCGAAGTATACGGTATTGATGGAAGAACCGGCGCTGTCGCCTCCGGCTATAAACGTTTGGCTTAAATCCACCAGCTCGGTCATAGTGTCGTTAGCTGAGCCGGATCCGAGTACGATGTTTTCATCCCCCCGGAGGTAAGTTCCGGAGCTAAATCCCAGGATAGTATTGTACCCCCCGACGGTGTTTTCCCCCGTCAACCCTCCAATCATGACGTTGTGGCCGAGGGCCGCATTATTGTTTGCCCCCGCCTGCTTCCCAATACAAACGTTCCAAACCCCTACCGTATCACTGACGCCGGCTTTCTGACCGATATAGACGTTCGCATAGCAGTATTTGCAGTACCTCCCTGCCCAGGCTCCGCCAAAGAAATTAAGCGACCCCGTGAAGTTGCCGTCTCCTCCCGCGGTGTCGGTGGTGTATTCCCCGGCGTACATACCGACGAAGGTGTTTTCGTTGCCGTATTGCATCAACCTGCCTGCGCTGTCGCCGATTACCGTGTTGTTCGTGCCGCAGACTTCCTTGCCGTAAACGGAGGAGGTGATGGTGTCGATCTTTAAGTTGGTCATGGCGTCTATCCCCAGCGCCGTATTCGTGGCTTTCGGGAAATTGTAGCCCGGGAAAAATCCCGTCGGTAACGTGGGGATGGCAAGGAACATCGTATCACCGTCGTTATAAAACGAGGTAGCATAACCCTTCCGGCTGGATTGTGCGGTGATGGCCGGCTGTAAGGCGGAAACGGAATTCAATGAAATACTCTGTGCGATAATAGGCAGCGTCGTCACGTTGCCCGCGTTGGTGACCATTTGCAGGTTGGGGTCATAGCTGACCCGTAAGGTATCCTGCCCCAGGATGTAGATGGAATCATTTATTTTTTGCAGTACTCGCTGGAAAGCCGTTTTCCCGCCCCCGGTATTGTACAGGAATCCGGGCACACCCTGTGTATGATTCTGAAGAACAAGCTCGGCGGAGTCGCAGTTGTTGGTGATTTTTACGGTGTCCGCCTTTATGGTGTATACATATTGTGCGCGACCAATCATGGACATGCACAGGCAGCAGGCCAATAACGATAAGGGTTTCATAGATTAAGCCGGTATTAGTGGTTTAGATAGATAGCTAAATACCTGCTGGGTTGCCCCATCAGACCGGCTGTGCGAAATCGTGTTAAACAAGGCGAGCGCTACATATCGTTGGCAGTCGGAAGGATTCACATTCCTGGGAAAATCTCGGAATGAGATAAAAGTAGTAAATCCAACCTAATCTAATTTTTTTTTGGAAATTAAATTTTAATAACATAGGAAGTAGTCCATACGACGCCATAATATATGGGAAAGAGGGGGTCGGGGAAAAATACGCTTGCTTTTTTCAGGGGAATTAGTATTTTATAGGAGAGCCTAATTCAAACCGGCGAGGCGTATGCTATCAATCTGGCAAAGCCCATTGGAGTGGAATCCCATCCCCGTGATCATCCCCGCGGGAGCTGTATATCCCTGGGCCAATAAAACCTTCCCGTCCACAGACACGGTGACCTGGCGATGCTTCACCGTAAGGGATAAGTGATGCCACTGATGGACATCAAAGCCAAGTGCCGACAGATCATTTTCCCTCCCATCGATCACCTGATCCCCAAATTGTGCCCTAATATTTCCGGTACATCCCGGAATTGTATACATACAATACATAAACCCGCGCTGACAATACACCTCGGCCATGATCCATGGACAGGCCGTGTTCCGAACATCCGTCATTTTAATGTTAGCCTCAAGGTGGAAATTATCCGCATCGGCCCCAATGCCCGAAGGAAAGAAAGTATAAAGGTAAACCCCAGCCTTTTCCGGATCTATCTTATTTGCCACCAACGTTTCCCTATCCAGCCCCAGAATACCCCGATGAAAAGGACTATCGGTATGAATATAGGCCGGAAGCCCGCGGGTAATCGATTCCTTGCTATAGAAGAACCACTTGTCCGTAGGTATGCTGACGTCGACGGTCTTCACGATTCGATCGTTGGCATACAACTTGGCCACGTGATACCCCGGCTCGAAATAAATATCGGTCAGGGTGTGACTGTTCTTAAAGATGCGCACCCTCCGGTTGCGGTCCCAGGATTGCTGAATGAAAAAGCTGTCCCCTTTGAGCCCATCAATGTCATAGGTAAAAACAACAGTATTGGGAATGGCGTTGGCAGTCGTCTTGCGGAAGCTGAAAGTGGCCGTCCCGCCTGCCTTTGGAGTTATGAAATTACGGGAAGCAATGACAGCGACCAGCACCACCACAATCCCCGAGCCGATAAGAATTTGAGAAAAGCGCCGGTTCAAGGCCCTTCCCACCCGCGGCGCCCCCTCCGCCACAGGTCGCACCCGGCCCCCCGCGGAAGCATGAGCCGCCTTAAACCCCTGCCAATCTGCATACCCCAGGTAAACCGAAAGCGCATTCAACGTAGCCACCTGGGGAAGCCGGTTATACTCCCCATTCAGGATCCGCTTTATCGTCGACAGGCTGATGAGGATGCCCGACCTTTCCTCGATGCGCGCGCACAAATATTCCAAATCCCGCTGCCGCATTTCCCTCCAATCCGCAAAACCCTGGCGGGCAGCGATCTCCTTCGCCCCAAGCTCGATAAGTTGACGGTCCGTCATATCCAATTGGTCGCGTTTTGGTAACCTTTGAACGCCTTTTGAAAGCGATGTAAAGGGGCAGCCTCCCGATATTCAGTCAATGAAACGAATCCTGCTCACCACGCTGATTGCCGGGACCCTGGACATCCTGGCTGCCTACATCAATATTTATATCCGGACCGGCCACCTCTCCAAACACATGTTTCAGTATATCGCCGGGGGAGCACTGGGTCTGAAAAATAGCCTGAACGGAGGCATACCCGTGATCCTGCTTGGAATTTTCTTCCACTATTTTATCACCTTTTCCTTTACCCTGTCCTTTTTCCTGCTCTATCGTAAAAATAGAGTTTTTGGGATAAACCCCTACCTGGCAGCCTTGTTCCTGGGTATTTTTATATGGGCGGTGATGAACCTCGTTGTCCTCCCCCTCAGCGCACTGCCAGGCGGGAACTTTGACATCGGAAGGGCTATAATCGATGCCCTGATCCTTAGCGTTGCGATCGGATTACCCGTTTCCATGAGCGCCCGTGCGTCAATAACTAATAATAATACTGGGTCCTGAAAGGGAGGGGGTCTTTATCACAAAGTACCAGTTGCCTGGGCTTGTTGTTTTTCAAGAAACCCGAAGGGCTTTCCCCGAACATTTTTACCATCATCTTATGAAAATGACTGCTGTCCGCAAAACCGGCTTCCAGGGCGGCATCATTCACCGAATGCCCGGCCATTATCCGATTGGTCGCAAACCTGATTTTATTCCAAAGAATATACCGGTGCAGCGGTACCCCCGTGACAACTTTAAACAACGAACGAAGGCGGCTTTCAGACAGATAGATTTGGCCGGCTAGTGATTTTAGGGATATTTCGTCGGGATGCGTGGTGGAAATAAGTTGCTCGATGAATGCAATCCGATCATCAGTTGTGACTATGCTGATCTCGCGGGAAAGGCATCTCAATACTTTATCAATTAAATCCCTAAGCCTGCCGGGTTCGGGGTTCACCAGGGCTTGTTCCAGCTCATTTGAATTCACAAGGTGAAAAATATTCAGGTCCGGTGAAAACAAGTCGTTTTCAAGCAGCCCGCTCGATTTGATTTTTCGGGCAATCTCGCTTTGGGCAGCCAGGTAAATAATCAATTGAACGCTATTGTTGGTATCGAGCTGGTGAATGACGTCTTCTTTGATCACCAGACATTTGTAGGTATTCCACGTCCCATTTTTTATCCTGAACCGGAAATTGGTCTGTGTATCCAGCACCAACTGCATCGTGTTATGGCTGTGAAAAGGTGTCAGGCACGAGGAATAGAATATAGCCGAAGAGCCATTCCATACATAATATGCAGATGTAAAAGGTTTTTTTCCGTGTTTCATTATCCGTGATTAAATAAAAGTTAGTCATTATTTACAACTTATATAGTCCCGGAGCGAATAATTTTAATTAAAATTTAGAACATGAAAAAAGCACCAGTGCTCCTTGCAGTAGGGCTGTTGACCTTTGCCAGGCTCACGTATGGTCAGGACACCGCATTCTCTCCTATCAGGGGCCACTATAAAATATTGGCGGCTTTGAGCCCCAGGCCTGCTTCGGATCATGGAGCCGTCGATCAGGTGAAGGTTCCCTATGACGCCTCATTCGCAAGCAAGGTGTTGAGCGAAAGGCGCTATTATT
>CAZJDB010000133.1:0-20507 GCA_964544695.1 uncultured Chitinophagaceae bacterium | reverse complement strand
AACCCCGGAAAACTGCCTCAATTATTTTCTGCAAAAAAGGAGCTGAGCTACGACAGCGAGAAGGAGAAGGGTGCAGGGGTGGCGTTGATGATCTGTAAAGACTTCGTGGACCGTATGTTCGGACGCATCTGGGCGGAAAATGGAAAAAAAGGGGGCGCCCTGTTCTTCTACGCACTTCCCATCATTGGTAAATAACGTGTCCGTCACTCAACTCGATAATCCGATCGCTTTGCTTCGCGAAATCATCATCATGTGTAACTGTTATAATGGTTTGTCCCTTCTCCCGTGAAAGCCGACGTAAAATCTCGAATACGATCCCCGAATTGGTGGAATCGAGGTTCCCCGTCGGTTCATCTCCCATGATGATGGAGGGACTGTTGATCAGGGCCCGGGCGATGGCCACCCTTTGTTGCTGCCCCCCGGAGAGCTTGGAGGTCAGCTTACCTGCCTGGTCCCTCAGGTCCAGCATGGACAAGAGGTCGTAGGCATCGGATTCCACCTCGGCCTTTTTCTTTTTTCCCAGTTTCAGTGCCGGCAACATGACGTTGTGCAAGGATGTGAATTCGGGCAGCAAATAATGGAACTGGAACACGAAGCCGATGTGTGAATTCCGAAAGGCCGCCAGTTCGTTCTGGGTTTTGCCCGTCAATAATTCGCCGTTCACCGATACGCTGCCCTGGTAATCTGTATCCATCGTGGAAAGGACATACAGCAGGGTAGATTTACCGGAACCCGATTTTCCGACCAGGGAAAGGAATTCGCCTTTCCGGACTTCAAAGGTGATATCTTTCAGCACCTGGAAGCGTTCAGGTTCATAAAAATACTTGACGATATGTTGCGCGCTCAGCGCGATCTCCTTGTCCATATCTAACCTCTTATGATTTCCACGGGGTCGATTTTGGAGGCCTTCCGCGAGGGGAGGAACCCGGCGATAAACGTCGTCACCAGCCCGAAGGTAAACGCCAATAAATAATCCTGCCAGCGATAGGCCATGGGCAGGAACTTCAGGGTTGCGATCCGGAAGGGGATGTGCGCCACCCCGTTTGAAACGGCGTATCCCAGGGCTATCCCGATCACGCCACCCACCAGGCCGATCACCATGGCCAGGGTCAGAAATATAGCCCTGATATCCCTGCCTGCAAAACCCATGGCTTTCAGGATGGCGATTTCCCGGATCTTCTCGTTGATGGTCATATTCATGATGTTGTAAATCCCGAAGCCCGCCACCAGCAGGATCGTCATGGAAACGGCCACCGCAATGATGTCCCTTAGCCTGGAGCCCGCCTCCAATTGCTGGTTGGAGGTCTGCCAGGATTCCGTTTTGTAAGGGATCACCGGCGCGATCCTCCGGGCTACTTCCTCGGCCTGTCTAAAATCAGTGATGTTCACCTGTATGTCCGTCACATAATCCGCATTCTTGGCCAGCAACTGGCGGGACGCTCCGATGGAGACGAAGGCCTTGGTTTTGTCCACGTTCAATATCCCTGTCTGAAAGATCCCGATCACCTTATAATTCCTGCTGACACCGTCGGGGGTCAGCACACTGACGTTGTCGTCCACATTCAAGCTGAGGGTTTTGGCCAGCTCAATACCTAAAAACAGGCCGTCGCTCCTGTATTTTAATTCATTCCAGTTGCCTTGCAACATATAGGAAGCGCTCTTGAACACCCGGTTTTCATTTTCCACGTCCACCCCGGAAAGTGTCCCGTTCACTTTATTGGCCCCGTTCCTGAAAAATACGTTCACGTTGACCTGGGGAGTGATGGCCAATACTACGGGCTGTTCCCTTAAAAAGGACAGGATTTCTCCCGAGTGCTTGATGCCCTCGGTGTATTGTATCACCTTGGCATCGCGGATATGGGCTAATGTGCCTTTGGGGTACACTTTTTTAATGAGGTTCGTATTGTCGGCGGGCCCGTCATTGTACACGCGAATATGGGCCAGGGTGCTGAAGGCCAGGTCCGTTTGCACGTTATTGACCCCCGTCATGAAGCTGTTCATGAAGATGTACATGGAAATGCCAAAGGTCACCCCCAGTACCGCGACGGCTGTCTGTTTCAGCTTGGACGTCAGGTACACCGTGGCGATCTGGAAATTAGTGCCCCGCATAGAGGATGACGTCTTTTTCGGTGAGCCCGTCCAGTATTTCGGTATAATCCAGGTTACGGATGCCTGTCCTGACATGGACTTCCTTGTGCCCATCCTTGAGGAGCACTTTATCTCCCGGTTCCAGGTACATCGTGGGGATCACCAGGACTCCTTTCTTTTCCCCGATGATGATATTGGCCTGGAGCTGGGTGCCGTCCCTGAGGTTCCCGGGAGGCCCGTCATTGAATTTCGCCTCCGCGATGAAGGACTGGTCTGTATTGTCGAAGGATGGGTATATTTTGCTTAGGGTTGCTCTGAATACGCTGTCTTTATTGGTATTGAGTGTGAGGAGCACCTGCTGGCCCAGGACCACCCGGCCTATATCGTCTTCGGCGATGTACAACTTGGCAATGACCCTCCCCGAGCCAATAGTGCCGATGACATCCCCTTTACGGATCAACTCCCCTTCCCGTTTCGGGACCGTCAGGACCACGCCCGGACGGGTAGCCCCAAGTTGATAGAAATCGTCCGTGTGCTGTTGAATGCGCAACTGAGCCCGGGCATTATCGGTGTTCTGGGCCAGGTTCCGTTCCAGGTCGGCCTTGTTTTGTTCCAGGACCCGCAGGTTCGTCGCCGAATTCTGCATGGTGAGCAGGGCGTTGTCGTAGTCCACTTTGGCCACCGCGTGGCTGGGCAGGAGCCTTTTGTAGCGCTCGTAATTGGCCGAATCAACCTTGAACTTTTCGGCGGCCTGCGCGATTTGCAGGGTCAACTGCTGTATCTGAGGCGAACCCTGCTGCGCATTGCTCTCGGCAAAACGGTAATTATCATGCGCATTGAGCACTTCCGTCTTTTGCACCTGCCCCTCCAGGCGGAACAAGGGTTGATTCGTTTTTATTGTATCGCCTTCGGATACGTACGCCTTGAGGAGATACCCATCCACGTTGGCAATGACATTGTACCGGTCTTTGGTTTCCGCATCCCCGCTGGCGAATACCGCATCCACGATATCCCTTCTGACGGGCGTGGTTTCCTGCTGCTTTTTACAGGCAACCGCCGTTAACAACGCTATGGTGATCGCTGTGCCTTTTTTCATAACGCATCATTTCTGGCCAGGATGGATGCCTGGGTGGACAAGAGGTTGGAAATATTGTTCAAATAGGTATTTTCCGCATTCAGGTAGTCCTGGAATATCTTGAGGTAAGCATCCATGGCCATCAGCCCTTCGGAGAATTTTTGCCTGGACAACTCCAGGTTCTCCCCGTAGAGCAGAAAGCCTTTCCGGGAAGCCCTGGTCATGGCCAGGTAATTGCCATACTGCCGCTGCAGGAGGTCGTCGTTGAGCGCACTTTGAATGCGGGCATTGTCGTATTGGAGGGCGCTGATCTTTTCGGAAAGGCCCGCGCTCTTCCAGCGCGACGTATTGGCAAACCCCGTGAACAGGGGAACGTTGAGACTTAATCCAATGTAGGAGTAGTTGTTCCAGGCCCCCGCCAGACCCCAATCGTCCTGGAATTGTTGAAAGCCGTAGTATCCATTAAAAGAAAGGGTGGGAAAAAAAGCAGCCACCCGCTGGCGCCGTTCCAGATCCGCCGTCTGCAATTGCCGGCGATACACCTCCAGGTTTTTGTCGGGCCCCAGGGTAATATTCCACACTTGCGGCTCTTCTCTGAGGAGCAAAGTGTCCGAGATGAACAAACTGTCCCCGGGTCCCCAGCCCAACAATCCCCTCAGATTATCCACCGCCTGGTCGAACAACTGCCGGCTTTGCCCCAGGTTGACGCGCACTTCCTCCGCATTGATCCTGGCCTGATTCAGGACCGAAGCATCGCTGAGTCCCTGGTCCAGGCGGCTTTGGGCCAGGGCCACCAGGCTGTCGGCCAGGATTTCGTCTTCCCGGGCAACCCCAAGGGACGCTTTGGATACAAGGAACGCATAATAATAATGGGCCGTCTGCTCCTTGAGGGTTTGCTCGAAATAAGCTGCCTGTGCCCGGTTGAGGAGAACATTACCCGCTGCGATTTTTACATCGAAAACGGAGGTCCAGTTGAAGATGGGCTGGTTTGCCGAAAAACCTGCACTGTACGTATAATGCTTCCCGAACTGAACGTAATAAGTCGTACCCGGGCGACCCACTAACTCACCCGGCACAGGGGTCACGGGGAGAAATAAGTTGTCCTGACCGGTCGCACCGGCTGCCAGGTTGGGTAATAACTCGCTCGTGGCGGTCCGGCGGTCAATCCCGGCCTTCCTGGTATTCAGGGCATATATCTGCTGGGACGGATTGTCCATCCTGACCCGGTCCCATAAACTTTTGAAGGAAGAAAAAACGGGCGCCTGCCCGCCGCCTTGCGCACGAAGGGCAACCTGCGTGTTGCCTTGCGCACGACCAGCCATTTGCGCGCTGTCCTGGGCACGGGAAGGTAGGGTCATCATGAGTAAGGCCAGCAAAAGGAGTTTTTCCATTTCACCAAAGATGTGCAAAAATACGGTCGGGTACGCTGCATCTATGTACAACTATTGGGACAATTAACTTCTTTTTCTTCGTTTGGGCTTTACCGGGACTTCATCCGATGGGTATATGGTCGCTTTTTCCAGGTAGGTTAGGACTGCCCCCGGAAGGAACCGGACGCATTTCCCCGTAATTCTAACGAAGGGTATCCGCCTTTCTGACACCCATTTATCGACGGTCTTGACGCTTACCCCCAGGACCCCCGCCAGTGCCCGCTTATCCAATAACCTCTCCATAATTTACCTCCCGATTTTGACGTGTCGATATGGTAAAGGTATGGTATTTGCTAAATATTTTAGTAAAAAACAATGGTTTTTTCTTACTTTCGCGAGCATGGACCATAAAAAGGAAATCCTGGAAGGAATCCTCGATTCCGGGAAGAGCAGACGGGAAATCGAGAGGGATATGGGCTATTCCATGTATTACCTCGATCACATGATCGCCAAGGGCGCAAATGAACGCTTCCTCTCCAAATTCCGGAAATACATCGCCGGGCTCAAGCAGGTGCGCGTGGAAGAACCTCGTGCACCCTATGGGATATGTAAAGAATGCGATTACTTCACCGTTGCCCAGGGAAGGAACATGGAGCCATTGATTCCCCAGGGATCCACGGTGGCCGGGAAGGCCCTGTTGGGCATCGACGGCGTTGTCTATGGTGAGGTATACATTGTCGAGGTGGCGAACGGGATGGAATCCATACGGTTTATTCAGCCCGATCCCACCGATGCGTCGGCTGTGCTCCTTGTGGCCGCCGATCCCAAGACGTTTGCTACGTCCTTACGTCGCTCCGATATCGTGAAGGTTTACCATGCCAGGTATGTGGTGAATCCGTTATGAAGGTCTTATTGCAGGCTTTGATACACCAACTGCTCGAATTTGGTGGTGAGGTCCCAATGACTATTGGGTGTCTGCTGGGTCATGATCAAACAAACCAAATGCGCCTTGGGATCCGCCCAGTACTCCGTCCCGAAGAAGCCGCCCCAGGAAAAGGTCCCCTCGTTCCGGGGCCCCCGGGCCGCTGCTTTCGCACTGGTAATTTCAAACCCAAGCCCGAAATTATCGGTCCCGTTGAACAGGAAATCGAGCTGCCCGCTGGTCATCAGCTCCACTGTCCGGGGCGCCAGGATCCGGTGCCCATTGTAGATCCCTTTGTTGAGCATCATTTGCAGGAAAATCGCGTAGTCCATGGCCGTGCTCGTCAATCCGGCTCCCCCCGAAAAATCGCGTTTGTGCGCCAGGGGATAATTTTCGTCTATATCGCGGAGGTTGCCCCAGCGAATCACGTGTCCTACCGAATCCTCGGTATACGCGGCCGTAAGTCTCGATGCCTTGGAAGCCGGGACGTTGAAATAAGTGTCCTCCATTCCCATGGGCTGAAAGAGGCGTTCCCTCAGAAAGGTTTCCAAATCCTCTCCGCTGATCACCTCGATGAGGCGGCCCAGCAGGTCTACGCTCAGGCTATAGGTCCATTTTTCCCCTGGCTGTTGGACGAGGGGCAGCGTGGCCAGCCGGTTCATGCGTTCACCGAGGGTCATTTTGGAATCGCCCAGTCCGGATAGGACCCCCGCCTTGGCATAGATCGCTTGCATGTGTGCGCTGCCGATACCGGGATAGTCCAGGCCACCCGTGTGGGTTAGGAGGTCCCTAAAGGTGATTTCCCGTTTGGCCGGGACCGTGGTGTACGTCGTGTCCGCTTCGTTGTATTTGTCCAGCACCTTCAGGTGCGCCCAGGCGGGAATAAAATGGGATACGGGCTCGTCCAGGTAGAATTTCCCTTCTTCCCAAAGGGTCATAATGCCCACGCTGACGATGGCCTTGGTCTGCGATGCGATCCGGAACAGGTCCCCCCGTTCCATGCGGATGCCCTTTTCCGCGTCCGCGTATCCGTATGCCTTGTATTGGACCAGTTTGTTATCACGGACGACAATGGTCACCACCCCTTTGACCCATCCGTGGCGGAAGTAGTCATCGACCAGGGTATCGATGCGGGCGAGGCGGGTATAATTGACGTCGCCCAGGGGGGCAGTATGCTGTTGGATGACCTGGGCTTTTCCGCTAACGGCGGCGGCAATGAGAAGAACGGACAGAACCTTTTTCATGCGGCAATAATGGTTCCCGGAAGGTACCTATCTTTAAGCAAATACATGGATATGCGTAAGGTTTTCCTCTTTTGCGTTTGCTTTGGCGTTGCCGGGGCCCGCGCCCAAACGGCCGCCGGGACGCCGGGGCAGACGTCTGCGGACTCGGTCAAAGCCGTAATCAACGCCCTGTTCGACGCCATGCGCCGAAGCGACTCCGCGGGTATCAGTGGCTGCTTTTCCACCGGAGCATTACTTCAAACGGCTATCGAAAGGGGCGAAGGGGTGCACATCCAGACGGATTCCATCAGTGTCTTTGCGCACATCATCTCCTCCCTGCCCGTGGGTGCGGCTGACGAAAGGCCACGCCTGGACGTCGTAAAGGCGGATGGTCCCCTCGCCACGGTCTGGGCGCCCTATCGCTTTATATACAAAGGAACCCTGCATCACTGCGGGGTCGATTCCTTTCAACTGGTGCGTATAAACGGTATATGGAAGATCCAATACATTTTGGATACGGAGCACAAGTATGGGTGTCCGGATTAGCCGCCTGTAGCTTTACGGAAAAAGATGTCCCCGCTGATGGTCTCGAGCTGTATGCGTCCGCCGCCTCCCCCATTCATGGGCATGCTAATATCCCCACCTACCGCGCGTAATCCCTTGCTACCCGCCGGCTTCAGGTCTATATCGGAATACATGTTCCCGGTAATGGTCTTCAGGGACAACTCGGCTTTGCGTTCCGGTGCGAAAGCCAGGTCCACGAAACCACTGATCGATTTGGCCTTGACCGACCCCGTTTTGCCCGTGATGGTGATGTCCCCGTTGATGGTTTCCACGGTGAGGTTGGCATTTTCGGGAATGTAAATCGTAAAGTTGGCTTCGACCTCGTTGCAGCAGCAATTGCATTTTTTGTTGCCTGAGGTAATGTGGTCGATATTTTCCAACTTGGTCTTCATGTTGAATACGTCCGAGGACCCATCGAATGTAACGACGTATTTATCGTTATCCTTGTTGTCGTTGACATTCACGGAGCCTTTCACGGATACCTCGCTTTTGTTCCAGGTCAGGATGCGGATGGAGTCGACGATCTGAATGTTCAAATTGATCGAGGTCCCGGCGGCGACGGTGATGTCCTTATCGATGATCTTGGGACCCTGGGCGGCCGCTTGCAGGCTGACAAGCCCCAGGGCGGTAATGGTGAATAGCTTTTTCATATAGTTGGGTTTAACTTTTCCGCAGGTAGATATGCCCGCTGATGCTGGTGACCTTCAATTCCACACCCCCCCCGTTTAGCTTGGAATGGATCTTATTACCCCCTACCCTCCTGATGTTATCTTTGTCTTCGTCGGAAGAAAGGTCGAAATCCGTGTACATATTCCCGGATATCGTGCTCATTTCCAGTTCAGCCGGGGTTTTAGCAGGCAAGGTGACATCCACGTCTCCGCTGATTGAGGCAATCGAAATCGGTTTTTCCTTGCTGACTTCGGTGAATACGACCTTGATGTTCCCGCTGATGGTATTTAGGACAAGGGGGCCCGTGACGTTCTTTAGTTCGATATCCTGGCAATTCTTGATATCCACTTCACCGCTGAGGTTCGAAACAGTTATGGTGGAAGACCGCTCGCAACCCCTGGAGAATTTCAGGCTCAGGCTCTTGGGCATTTTGATGTGATAGGTTACGTCCTTCGTAAAGGGGACGATGCATTGAACGGTGATGCGACCTCCGTCCTTGTTGACGGACAACCCGATGCCCGTGTTGTCGGTTCCACTGGAATAGACCGGCTTGAGGCCCTTGGCCTGGTCGGGGGTCTTTTCGAAATGGTCGGCGGTAATGACGATTTCCGTTCCGTCGTAACCTTCTATCGGGAGATCCCCCACAAAATCTTCCAGGATGAGCTGACCGTCCTTGGCATTCTCAACGGGGATCTTGTATTCCTGTGCGTACGTGGCATGACCTGCCAGGAGCATGACGCCGAGCGCCAGCCCAAAATGGATAAGCTTCATATGTGATGGTTAAAGTTTGTTGAGTTCTTTACGGGCTATGTCCTTGACTTCTTTGAGGGTGTTCTGATTGTCCAGGATATTCCGTATCGGCTGGATCGCCTTGGTTTCTTTCCTTTCTCCAAGTATATTGATCAGGACGATTTGAATGATGGGTTCGGTTTGCCGGCTCAGGGAGGCCACCAGCGAATCGGTCACCGTGTGGTTGTCGGCGAAGCGCGCCAGGGAATAGAGGGCTGCCAGCCGGACGTTCACGTTCTTGTCGTTGTTCAGGGCCCCCGTCAGGGCGGTGATCATCCTTTGGTTGGGTGCGGAGAATTCTTCCGCGTAGCTCACGCCCTTGATCCTTTCACTCGCCGATTCATCGTTCAGCGAATTGATCATCAAGGTTTCCTTCAAATCCATGACGGCGCCTTTCAGGGAAGCAACCTCCTCGGAAGAGGCGGGCTTTAGTTTATACCCGATAAAGATGCCCATGACCAGGATTGCCGCGGCGGCGGCCACCTTTCCGAAGGCGGAGAACCATCCTCCTCCTTTAATGATTCTTGCTTCCCGGCGCTTCGAGACCTCCACCGCCTTCGCCTCGGCTTCCACCATGGCCATAAAGTTGTCTTTCAGGGCTATGGAGGGTCGAAGGGGCCGGGTATTTTCCATGGCTGCGAACAAAATCTTCAGTTCACTGGACGCCCGGCTACATTCGGGGCAAGTCAGCATGTGCCTGTCTATATCTCCCCGGAGGGTGGAATCTAATTGTCCGTCTACAAATTCAGGCAATAGCGCTTGTACTTCCACACAGGTCATGTCTATCGCTTTATGATTGTAAAAAATAAATCTGTCTCAGTTCTTTAATCGCCCGGTGTACCCTGACTTTGATGGCCGGCACCGAAATGTCCTTGATCTGCGAAATCTCCTCATACTTCAATCCCTGAAAGCGGCTGAGTACGATTAGTTCCAGTTGGTCAGGGTCTAGTTGCAGCAGGGCCTTGTCCAGTTTCACCAAATGATCCTCATTGTATACTTCCTCGCTCCCCGGCCATTCCCCTTCATGGTCCTTTTTCCGTGCGCGGTCCGGACGTTTGGCCTGCTCGTTGCAAAAGTCCAGGTGGATATTCCTTGCCATTCTGTAAATCCAGCTCTTGAAGGTGCCCTGTTCCACATTGAAGGAATGGCGATACTTCATGATCCGGTAAAACAGCGTTTGGGTCAAGTCTTCACTCACCGACTTATCCATCGTCAATCTCCAGAAGAAATTGAACAATTTTACGTGATACCTGTCAAATAACTCGGTCAGTTCGGACACGTGGCCCTCCCTCACTCTAAGCATTATTTTTTCGTCTGTCAGTTCGGCCGGCAGCATATGTCTGGATATGATTACCCCGTATGGGGAAAAAGGTTACAAATTCACGGGACTTTTACGGAAATCTATCTCCGGATCCGGAGCACGGCACAAACGGCCACAGGAGTCTGAGGAAAAAACGCCGGAATCGGGAAATTAGTATCCGTGACTACGTAAGGTTACGTAGCTTTCTGCGAGGAGGTGCACCCGCGCCGCCCCATGCAAGACCGTCGCCGCATATTGCTCACCGTGACCATGCTGGTCCGTTACCCAAATGCTCAATTCGTTAATCCCGTCAGGAATGCCCGACAGGATGGCGTCCCTGGCCGCTCCATCGTTGACGATATGGACCACGAGGTCACTTCCCTCCCCCAGGGCAGCACAGGAGATATTCGGCCGGTCGGCCGAAATGTCCAGGAAATGAAGGCCGGGAGGCGTGGAAGCCAATTGGGCCATGTTCCAGAAACGCTGGGTGGGCCGGAGTTTTCCGGTGTCCCCGAAAATACCCCCGCCCGTGAGCAGGGAATAATCCGAGGTCAGTTGCCACTGTAGGATGCTGATGGGCCTGCAAATGGCCAGTAGCCGGATGTACAAACCTATTTCACGAATGGCATAGGAAGGTTCCAGGAAAATATCAGGATAACCCCACGCGGCCGCATCGATACTGCCTTCCGCGACCAGCAAGGGAAGCTTTGCCCTGTCGGCGATGTCCCTCCAATGCCGGAGAGTCGCCGAATCGAACCCCCTCCAGGAATGAAATGAAACCGCGCCCGCATAGCGCAGCGCTCCCGTATCCTCCAGCGTCGGATACGTGAAGGAATACGTGGTGGCATCGGAATTGTCTCCAAGGAGCACCCGGGTTTTTAGTCTCCGGGAGGCGAAATAGGCGCCCATTCCCTTGATAAAGGCTTCGTGTTCCTCACCCGTCATACGCACGTTTATGCCCAGGTCAGACTCGTTGAAGGAGAAAAAACGAATTTCTGTCCCGTAATGGACCTTCAGGAATTCCACATAATCGGCAATAGATTTATAGATATCCGCCATATGCGCGGTGTCCAGCGGATTGCCCCAAACGCCATCGGTCCCGGGCCTCCCCTTGAAAGGACCTATAATGGCCCAGTCCGGGGGAAACCAGGCACTGAGAATGAGGGGAATCCCTTTTTGACCCAGGCGCTGCGCCATTTGCATGGCCCGGACCACTTGGGGGGCGGTGTCCTGCGGTGACGCGCTTAAAACCGGCTGCCAGAAACGCCAGGGCATTTCTACCCGCCCCCAGGCTACGCGCAGGTTTTGGAGGTTGTAGTCGATCACCTCGGGGTCCAGCTTCAGGTTTTGGATCCGGAAGTTCCCTCCGAAGCCATCGAAGGTCCGTTCACCAGGAGGGCCCAAAACGAGATGGACCGGTGTCCGGTCCGGTTTTCCGGAAACCCGGAAATTCAAGGTAACGGAGGCGGAATCCCCCGCGGAAAGATCACCCCGGTGAACCGTGATGGCGGTATCCGCCCGGAGCCGATGCGTACCGCACCAAACGCTGTCTCCAAGATAGTGGATCAAAAAATAAATGCCGTCGACATGCTCCGCCGCAGTGGCGCGGTAAGACACTGTCACACGGGCACCCCGGACCACCACATGCAATAGAACACTATCTATCCGGGTATCGACCCCACGCACGCCGCCACGGCGAAAATAATGCGGATGCTGTCTTTCCTTGGCAGTACTGACGGATCCCACCCGGATGCTCGTCCCGAAAGGAATGAGTTGTCCCGCCACGCGAATACCATTGATATTACCCCAGGGCTCCAACTCCACCTGTGCGAGGGCGCCGACCGAAATCAGGCAACTTAAGAGAAAGAACGAGAGGGGTTTCATCCCCTTAAGTTACTTAATAAATGCTTTTACCAACTTTACCCATACGCCGGGTTCCGTAGAGAGAACATAACGTTCTAAAGCAGCGGGAATGATAAAGGTCTCGGCATAGTGAAACCGCCTGCGTTTCTGGACAAGGACCTCCACGCCCGAACCCTCGACCACCATGAGCACATGGCAGCGCCCTTCCGTGGGTATGGTTACGGTACCGGTGAACTCCAGGCGATGGACATCGTAGAAGTGTTCGGGATGGGTAGGCAGGTGGATCAGACGGTAGTTGGGTCCTTCTTCCAATACGGTGGGCTTTGAGATCAATTCTCGGGAATCGCGCCCGAAGTCCAGGTTCCGGAAAGCATGCTCGATGTTGATGGGTCTGGGCCGCCCATCCAGGTCCATACGCAGCCAATCGTACATCTTGAAGGTATAGATATAGGGCGTCGCGCTGATTTCAAGGACGAGGTTGTCCTTTCCTGAACTGTGGATGGTCCGGTTGGGGATCAGGAACAAGTCGTGGGGATGTGAAGGATGCCATTTCACATATCGCTCCACCTCCACTGGCGTTCCGTTGGCGTGGCTTTCTTCCAGGACTTCGCGGAAAGCGTCGGGATCTGTCTCTTCGCGGAAGCCCAGGTACACCCCTGCCCCCGGAGCGCAATCCATGACATAATACGTTTCATCCTGGGTGATTTGTTCGCCGAATTGTTCCCGGATATAGGTCAGGGAGGGATGGCATTGCACCGAAAGGGGTCCGCCCCCCATCGTATCCAGGAAATCGAACCGGATTGGGAAAGCATTCCCGAAGCGTCCCGCATCCATTCCCAAAATGGCTACGGACTCCTGATCCATCAACCAGTCGAAGGAGATTTCCAGGAGATGACCCGAACTTTCAAAAATAATTCCGTTTTCGGGAACGATGAGTTCGAAGGACCAGGCATAATTGATCTCTGCGTGGTTCAGGCCGGGAATATGGCCCTTCAACCATTGGCCTCCCCAGGGTCCGGGCTCGAACCAGGGACGCGCGCGAATGACGCCCTTTGCCTGATCACGAAGCCCTTTGACCAGGGCGGGCATCAGAATCCAGGTTATGTCATCCCTCCATTGGCCATCGGCCACCACATTTATACGTCCGCCAATGGACGCCCTGTACTTATTCAGCACGGGCCAGTCGATGAAATAAGATCGCTTGTAACCTCCGGTGACCCCAAGATTGCCGGGCATTCCGGCCCGCATCCGGTATTGGATTTCGTTTTTAGGCAGGTCTATGTAAATCAGGGGCGCCGGCCAGGTAACGAGGCCGGCCCCTATACCCAGGCATATGGATACGTCATAACCTTCTCCCGCGGGCTGTACCGCTTCCAGGAGCTCCATCCTGAAAAAATCTTCCAGGCGCCCATCGAAGTGCTTACCCCAAACCGAACCCGGCTCTCCCATGAAGGGTTCCGTCAAACGCGTAATCTCCTCGCCGGGCTTTAAAAATACGGAAGGGTCATACCAGGCAACGCGTTTCCCGGCAGCCTTCAAGGCTTCACCCATGTGAAGCCGGATCGCCGCCCAATCGTTACCTATGTATCCGTCCACCAGGAGTAGCTTTCGCGAACCGATCCAGGACACCAGGTCGTCATAGCCCCTGCGGATATGTCCCTTGCCCAGGCAATGGAAGGGATAGAGGTCATACGTTTCGTCCCGGCTCTGGTTGTGATGTATGGGCAACAAAGGTTGGGTCGTTCTCCGCCAGGGACCTTCCGGGACGGGCGGATCGGATGGTATTAAACTTGCCGCGCCCACCAAAGCCGCGCGCTCCGTTTCTCCCGATAGGTGCACGGGAACTTCGAGACCCGCTCCCCGGAGACTGCGCGTCAGGGCCGGCAGGAACAGTTCGGCCGCCCGGGTAATGCCTCCGCCAAGTACCAGGCAATCTGCCTGGAAATGGCGGAGCCATCGCTCCATGAAAATGCCCAGGTTCTGCCCGAATATCTGGAAGACCTCCGCTGCCCGCGGATCGGAGGCGGCCAGCGCGGCGAGTTCGCGCACACTGGTCGGCCCTGCGGGAGCAGCAATGCCAGGTGCGGAGGGGACCCCCGCGGCATACGTCTTCAACAACCACCTCCCCGAAAAGTAATCTTCGGCTATGCCCGACCGAAAGGGCACGGAATATAAATAACCCTGAGGTGGAACGCCTTCCCCCTCCGTTACCAACTGTCCCTTGTTTAGAAAAGCGCTGCCCAGACCCGTGCCCAGCGTAAGGGCAATGACCCTATCGAACCCAGCCGCGAACCCTGAACGACACTCCCCGATGGCGAAGCTCGCGGCATCGCCCGAAAAATAAATCATATGCTCTCGGCCCAACTCATCCAGCAAGGCCTCCCGGATGTGTAAGCCAAAAAGGTGCTCATACTTGTGCACCCCGGTAATGAGAGAGATACCCTGAGCGTAATCGAAGGGTCCGGGTATGGCGATGCCGATACCCGCCGGTGTCCGGCCAGGGGCGGCCTCTAGTGTAGTACGAATGGTGGAGACCCAGCAATCGATGACCTGCCGGGTATGCGCACCGGGATCGACCCGGCTCGCGGCAAAAGTTCCTTCCAAAACGACGCCGGCTGCATCCACCCATGCGGAGGCTACATGAGAACCCCCAATATCAACGCCAATCTTATATTCTTTGTCCATATCTATTGAATCACGGCTTGCGGATCTCGATCGAATAAGTGAACCTGTCCGCGCGATAGTATCCTACATTATATTCTATGGGCTTGTCCCCGGGATCATACACGAACCTCTCCCGGAAAAGCAAGGGCGCGCGTGCGCCCGTTTTTAGTTTCTTGGCCATAGGTCCGGCCACGCGCGCACTGATGTGCTCGGAGGAGCGAACCGCGCGGATCCCGAACTTTTCTTCCAACATACGATACAGGGGCCTGGTAAAGTCCTCTTTTCCGGTGAGCCCTATGCGCGGATGAAAGTAGCTTTCAAAGTAAACGTAAGGGTCTCCCTGCAAACCCCTCAAACGGGACAACCTGAAGACCTGCCGGTGCAGGGAGACATTGAAGAAGCGCGCTACTTTTTCCCCTGCCCCCACACGCTCGATCCGGAGATCCAAATTTTCCACCGCCACCCCCGCCGCCCGCATTTCCTCGGTGAAACTGTACCAGTGGTCCAATCCCGTGGACAAGACAGGCCTGGCAGCCCTCGAACCTACTCCCTTCTTCCTGAGTAGGAGTCCTTCGTGCTCCAGTTTATTTGTGGCCTGGCGGATCGTATTCCTGGAAACGCCCAGGCGTTCCGCCAGCGCAACCTCCTTGGGCAAAAGCTTGCCCTCACGGAACTCAGGCAGTTCGATCAGCCTGCGGATCAGTTCTTCCACCTGCAGGTGCAGGGGGATGTTACTGTCATGGTCGATTTGGAGTTTCACGGATGTATGTTCAAACATACGCCCTTTTTCCCATACCGGCCTAGTGGATCAACTTGAGGAAATCGTCTTTTTTGCGTCGTGAAACGTCTACTTCATCCCCATTTTCCATGACCACCCTGCCCCCCTCGCCCCGGATGTACTTCCGGATGTAATTGAGGTTGATAAGGTGGCTGTTGTGGACCCTGAAGAAGCGATAGGGCAGCAACACTTCTTCGAAGTCCTTGAGCTGGCGGGTGACCAGAATGGAGTTCCCCTTAGTGAAGAATATGCGGGAATAATTGGAACTGGATTCCAGGCGGATGATGTCCCGGATATGGATAAATTCCAGACCCTCGGAGGTAGGGACGGCGATCTTGTTGTCCTGGCTCGCAGGTCCTCCCAGGGATTGCTTGAGGATGTCCAGCTTTTCTTGTGTCTGGACATTCAGGCTGCGTGCCAGTCGGGCGACGGCATCCTGGAGCTCCCGGATGGAAACGGGCTTGGTCAGATAATCGAACGCGCTCAGACGGATCGCATCCACCGCGTAATGGTTGTACGCGGTGGTGAAGATGATCTCGAAGTTATATTCGCCCAACTCGTTGAGCATACGGAACCCGTTCATCCGGGGCATTTCAATATCCAGGAAGATGACATCCGGTCTATGTTGGCGGATCAGTTGGATAGCCTCCTCGGGCCTTTCGGCCAGGGCCAGGATCTTAATATCGGGGCAAAATTCGGTGATCTTCTGTTCCAGGTTCTGGAGGCTGCTCAGTTCGTCATCGATCAGGATCGCTTTAATGAGTTCCATGGTTGTCAAATAGCTTTTATGGATATGTCTATTCTGGTTCCCGAGGCCCGGCCCCCGGCATCATGCAGGTCCGTCACGCGGATCTCTCCATGGGCTTCTTTCTGTTGATTGAATATGTGCATCCGGTCCTCTGAAATTTGCAGGCCGACGCTCTTGTGGTGGGGTTTGTTGACGCGGTTGTATTCCTCCGCCTGCCGGCGCCCGACTCCGTTATCCTCGATCACGTAGTGGATGTATTCCTTTTCCAGGTAGGCACTCACCTTAAGCTGCAAGTCTTTCCTTTCACTATGGGCGATGCCGTGGACAATGGCATTTTCGACATAGGGCTGGATGAGCAGGGATAATACCCGGTAGTCCCCATCGAGTAGTACCTGGTCGACCCGGGTCGTGTAGGTGAACTTACACTGAAAACGAAGTTGCTCCAGGTCCACGTACAGTTGAATGGCTTCCATGTCTTTGGCAAAGGGCACGAGCTCATTTCGGCTGCTGTTCAGGATCATGCGGATCAGGCGGGCGAATTTGTTCAGGTAATCGCTGGCCAGTCTGCGTTCGTTGCGCATGATGAAGTTCTCGATACTGTTGAGGCTGTTGAAAATAAAGTGTGGGTTCATCTGGGCCCGCAGGGCTTGCATTTCGGTTTCGGTGATTTTTTGACGGAAGGCGGATTCCTTTCGGATGGTGCTGATACGCCTCCACACGAAAAAGGCCACCAAACCCGTCAGCACGAGGAAGCACACGGTTTTCCACCACCACGTCTGGTACCAGTAGGGCAGCACTGTAAAAAGGAGAGTATCCACGGGTGTGAAGATACCCGTGAGTTTGTTCGAGCCCATCACCGTCAGGCGATAGTTTCCCGGCTCCAGGTTGTTGAATGACAGGTGCCCGTCCTCGTTTTGTTTCCAGGTATCATTCCCCGGTTCAAGGCGGTAATAATAAAGGTTGTTGTCCCTCAGGTCGTAATTCAATACATCGAAATAGAGACTCAGGTTATTCTCCCGGGGCTTGAGTTCGAGCATTTTTTCGCCCGCGCTTCGTGTCACGGGCAATACAAGGCTGTCATTCACCCGGGTTTCCACGATCCGGGTGGCCGAATGATTGGTGTACGCCATCAGGCGCTCGGGGTAGAAACGGATCAGGGCATCCGTACCTCCTCCATAGACCAGGCCATCGGAGGTGGTGTAAAAGGCTCCCTCGTCATTGTCGGGCAAGCCCATGTCATAGCCAAACTGGACCATCTTGTCCTGTTTCCGGAGCCAGCACCAGTAGCCGGATACACTGTTGAACCAGATGTTTTGATAGGGATCCGTAGCGATCCGGATGATCTGACCTATTTTCCGGTTTTCCGGAAAGGTCCTTTCCACCTCCCTCGTCTCCGGATTGAATACACAGAGGCCGTTATCCGAGCCGATCCAAAGGCGTCCGCTGCTGTCCTCGGCCAGTCCCTGCGAAAAGTTCCCCAGTATCAGGTTTCCTTTGGGTTGGACTTTGAAAAAGGTATCCAGGCGACGGTCATATTGATACAAGCCATGGTCGGATGTAACGAATACCCGTCCCCGTTTATCCAGGATCATGTAATTGGCCGCGGGAGGGAGGCAGGCCGGGCATCCGGGATCGAGGATATAACGTCGTTTGAACCGACAGGTGAGGGGATCGAACTGGAAAATTCCCTGGGCCAGGGAACGGACCCACCACGTATGCTCGTTTTCGGGTGCAATGGTCCTGAGCCTGGGATTGGCCAAAATCCCGGGTATCGTATACAATTTTTTTCGGTGTGATTTCAGGTCCATGACCATCATTCCCCATTCGGTCGTTACATAGATTTGGTTCCCTACTTGTTCGAAATCGTATCCTTCCCGGTGGGTTCCTACTCCATTGGGAAACAGGGAATCGGGTCCATCCACGGTTATGGGCCAGAATCCCTTTAGGCGCCAATCCCTGGAGAACCAATAAATGCCACCGTCATACCGCTTGGAGAGCCAATACCCGCTGGGCAGCTCTTTCATATCGTACACGCAACTCTGGTCGGGTTCCCCCTTTTTCGTCCCCCCATGGATTTCAGGCGATATCGTGATGAGATCGAACAGGTTATTGGAAGGGGGCGCATACAACAAACCATTATCCGTGGGGACCCAAAGGATGTTCTGGCGGTCCACGAAGAGGCTACCGATAAAGCCCGAGCTGAGGGGCAGGCGAAAAAAGTGACTGTGGTCGGTGGCTTCATTGACCAGGACCAGGCCCGGCGAGTTGGTCGGAAAGACCAGGTACTTCCCCCCGTTCCAGCCCCATTCCACGCCGCGGCCTACCACGAAACCCTTGGCGGGGAAATTGGTTAGCGGGTAGTGCGCCCAGGTATCCTGGTCCGGCTTGTAGAGATAAATTCCCGCATTCCAAGTGCTTACCCACGCCCTGTTCCGGTGATCGAAGTGCAGGTTGTCGATATTGATATCCCACGGTGCTATATGCGTTTCTACGACCTGCTTGGTGGTCTTGTCCAGCTTGAAGATATGGTTACCGAGGAATGCCCAGGTTTGTCCTTGTTCATCGCGCACTATATTGGTGTATCCATGATACAGGTTCTTTTGAAAAACGAAGGAGGGGAAGCGCTCGGACATGAACCTGTAATGAACACTATCCGAAAAATACAGAAGCCCGTAGGGGGTAATCACATAAGGATGGGTCTTATCTTCAAAAAAGATATTATCCCCGTCGTAGGTATGAAAGGATGCGGGGGTATCGGAACGGAAGTTTTGAGAAGCCAGGGTTGCGGTATTGAAACAACACAGTCCTTCCCCCGTCATCAGCCAAAAGTGCCCCGCGGAATCTGGATATATTTTGACGACTTTGCTGCCTGGTAAGGAATGGGGATCATGCTGATTTGAAAAAAACTTGGCGAAATGGTACCCGTCGAAACGGTTCAGCCCGTTGATGGTACCGATCCAAATCACGCCGTTGGTGTCCTGGGCAACACCGGTGGTCTTATTGTTGGACAATCCGTCTTTTTCAGTCAGCTCGATAAAATGGATTGGTGGAAATTCCTGGGCACGGAGCATCCCGGATACCAGCATCAATAGTCCTATCAGGGCTGCCCGCAACATTTTTTTTAGTTAATATACGTAATCTATTTGGGGGGTGAAAGGATCACCGGCACCCGTTCACTGATCCCGGTTTGCCCCCGCTTGTCCCTGAACATCACCTGGATCGCATAATCGACGGCACCTCCTCCCGCTGGCAAGTCACTGTCAATATATTCTCGTTTATCCGGTCCCAGGGATCTGAACCTGGTCGAGCCCTTGTAAAGAATGAAGAAATAATTCCCGGTAGTGGTATACGTCCAGCGAAGGTGGACCTGCCTGGCTTTGGCGTCGTATTCAGCCGTCAGGCTTTGCAAGGGAGGCAGGTCCGGAATGGTTTTGACCATGGCATCCACGGGCTTGGACCTTCCGGAATGGAGGCTGTCGTCATCCACGGCCTCGGCTGTATAGCTATAGGCTATGAAGGGCTTCATGGTTCCATCGGTGAGGTGGAAGCGGCCTTTGCCCACCACGTGCGGATGCGTGGCCCAGGGAAGCCAGGGCCCCCTGCCCTCTTTCCGGAAAACGATATAGCGCACCACGTCTTCACTGGAACTCTGGATCCAGTCGATCTGAACACCCCCCGTATCCACGTATACCTTTTCCGCCAGGGGCGCAACGGGGGGAACGATATCCGGCTTCTTCAAGGATACCGCCTCGGAAAAGGGCGAATGGTTGTTGTTCCAATCCACGGCCACCACCTTGTACCAAATCGATTTCGTTAAGGTCTTCAGCGTGATGCTGTCCGTAAAGGACGTGTCCGGTGTGGGGTGGAGGGTGATCTGTGAAAAGACGTGATTCGAGGCATTTGCGAAGTATATTTTGTATCCCCTTACGTCTTCCTCGGAGTTGCTGTTCCAGGATAAGTGTACGAGGCCCTTGCGGTCGATGAACCCTTTGAGGCCCCTGGGCGCTCCGGGTGGCGTATTGTCGGGAACCAAACCCATCGTGGGAATGGAGTTCCCCGTATTGCCCGCGGTATCCAGGACCGTCACCATGTAAAAATTCTGGCCATGGGCAAAGGCGCCCGTGTCATCGAATTCAACCGTATTTACCGGCAGGAGGTTGGGCGTGATGGCTGTATAGGGACCGGCTGCGGCATTGTGCGATCGGGTGATGAGGTACCCCTTGAAGTCCTTTTCCAGGACGGGCTTTTTCCATTTCAAGACCAGCCCCTTGCCCTTGATATATTTCGGTGTTTGCACCATCGGCGCTGAAGGTGGCGTCAGGTCGCGGCCGGAGGCATTCAACGTATCCGAATAAGGGCTCCATTCGCCAAAGGCATTCACTCCCTTGATGCGGTAATAATACTTATGGTAATTGAGGGGCAGGCTATCGATATACACTTCCTGTGTTTTCAGC
>CAZJDB010000132.1:0-23349 GCA_964544695.1 uncultured Chitinophagaceae bacterium | reverse complement strand
ATTTCCGCCGATCACGTAGGTGTGGTGGTGCACCATGATGTCCCAAAAGTTCCGCGCAATGTTTGCGTCGCTGGCGTCTCCATTCACCTCGTAGCGCCGCGCACAGCCGATGATCTTGGGTATTTGTGTATTGGAATGTTTTCCCGGCAACGGATCCTTACCGACCGCTAGCGGATCCAGGACGGCTTTATGTTGAAAGAAAAAAGAAAGATTTAAATACTTTTTTTCTCCTGTAAAGCTGTAAAGGTTCACCATCGCCTCATTCATTCCTCCATGCTCGCACGCCAACATACGCTGAATTTGCGCCGAATCCAATCCACCCAATTCATGTCCGACCCAGTCGCCGAGCCGGCAAGCGATCCCCAGCGCCATCGTATCATCCACATACAAGTACGCATCCATCAACCCCGCCATCAATTTATGAACCGTATACCACGGCGACCAACCTCCGTTCAAATCAAATCCCGAGGAGCGGATGTCTCCGCGCGCCACCTGCGCCCAAATGGAATCCTCATGTGGAATGGCGCCCACATACCCCGTCCCCCGCGCCTGTTGGCACAACGCCAATTGGCCGGTGATGTACCGGACGCGCTCGGCGAAAGCCGACGACCCCGTCGATGCATACATCATCGAACAAGCCGATAGGTAGTGCCCAAGCGTGTGACCGGAAAGGCCTTCGCTTTCCCATCCTCCGTACACCGGGGCCTTGGGCTGAAGCCCCGCATTCTCGAAAAAGCGGTGAAGCAGTCGGTCCGACGAAAGGCTCAACAGGTAGCCCGAATCCAGGTCCATGGCATGGCGGAAAGGGCTGTTCAGCAAGCGCACGTCTTTCAGGTTGAACGCATACGCCTGTGGTTGGATGGCGGGCTGTACCAACACCTTGGGGTTGCTCTTTTCGTATTGGCCCAACCCCGCGGTGGGAAGCCACAGGAAAAGGAAGAGGGTCTTCTTCATTCATCAAAAATAGGACTATCCCCGGCAGGCCGACCCGGCAAAGATTGACAGAAAATAATCGCATCTTACCCGCGTTTGGGGCTGGCATATCGTTTTATTAGATATGAGATACGTATGGCTGCTTTTCTTATGGCTACCGGCGGGAGCCCAGGTCAGTATAGGCGTAAGCCCCCTGGGCATCCTCGCCGAGGGCGCCGCCGGCGTCAGCGTCGGTTACCAATGGAAACGCTGGGAAATATGGACAGAGCCCGTAGTGCTCCTGCCCGGATGGCACAGCGTCGGTGGCTACCAGACAGTGAGTGGTTTCCGGGACATCCTCCAGGTGCGACGATTCATCGGACGCAGGGGCCACTATTTTATCGGCGCGGAGCTGCGCTTTAAATATCAATCTTCCAGCAATTACATGGCTGTCGTCACCAACCTCAATGGAGACACGCTCCCCAATTATACCTACACGATTTTCAACAACCAGGTCGGCGGAGCCGTATTCATCGGGCAGCGCATCAATTTCGGACGCTCTCCCATTTTTGTGGAAATGAATGTCGGGCCGGGGATAAAGTACAACTGGGCAAGCCAGCCCACCTATCCGGCGGGGTATTCCCGCATTTACACGGACCAGAATGTCGACGATCCCTTCCCGGACAAGTCGATCTCCGAATGGCTGCCCTACCTCAGCTTCGCGGTCCGCTTCGGCCTCATCCTTCGTTAGAAGGGAAAAACAAAGGCCTCAACGTCAGCCAGCCCAATACGGGGAACAAGTGCATGGGCAGCACCAGCCACGGGAACAACTCGGGGTGGTCTATCTCCAGGGGCAGCTTGGTGGCGATGGGTCCCAGGATGCTGGCAAAGCTTAGGATGGTGAACAGGAGGTTGAACACCGTCTCTGTCTTCCGTTTCAGCCATTTGTCCAGCAGCCAGAATCCGATGGCGGCCACCAGGCCTCCCAGGACGCTGGACACGATCATCTTCACCGGCGTGACGACGGTCGAAAAATCGACGCCCAGGTAGTGGGTATAGACCCGCGTGTATATGATGGACAGGATCCCGGACAAGATGCCCGCGACCGCACCCAGGTACAACAATTTTTTCAGCATATTTATTGTTTTGTAACGGGTACCGACAACTCTATGGAAATATTATCATCCACATCCCCGGATTTGCCGACGCCGAAATCGACCCGGTTAACGGTGAATTTTGCGTTGAACGTTCCGCCCGAGGACGTACGCTGGAAGGTAAAGGGAATCGTAAGGGGTTTGCTCACTCCGTGCATCGTCAATGTGCCCACCGCCTGGAATCCACTTCCGGTTTTCGTTAATTTAGAAGACACGAAGGTGATCGTGGGATACTTGGTCGCGTCGAGGTATTCCGCGCTCTTGGCGTGGGTATTCATCAACCCGTTCCCTGTATTCAGGGTGCTCACGTCAAGGGTCACGTTGAAACTGGACGTGGCCAGGTCGTTCTCATCGAAATTGATGGAGCCCTTCAAACCCTTGAAAATCCCGGCTGCGTCGCCCGTCGTGGAGAACTTGACGGAGTAGCCAGGCGCGACCACCCAGGCGGGTGCCAGGGCGGTCACGAATAGCATTAATTTAATCATCCTTTTACGAATTCAAAGTTAGCGTCCAGGTTAACTTCGTCACTCAGCGCCGAAGCGGGGAAATTGGTGGCGATGTTGAAATCGGTGCGCTTGATGACCCCGGCGATGTGGAAACCGACGTGGGGGGTGCCCTTCTGATCGGTCATTTTCCCGTTAAACGTGACGTTCAGGGTGACGGGCTTGGTAACCCCGTGCAGGGTCAAATCCCCCGTGACGACGTAATTCTTTCCATCCGTATGTTTCCAGCTGGTGCTCTTGAAAGACAGGGAGGTGTCATTGGCAGCGTCGAAGAAGGCGGCGCTTTTCAGGTGATTGTCGCGGGCGTCTATACCCGTGTTGATGCTGCGGACATCGGCCGTCAGTTGGACGGAAGCATCCGACCAGTCATCCTGGGAGGACGTAATGGAAGCGGAGAATTTCTGAAAGCTGCCCGCCAGGTTGTTGATCCCCATGTGCAGGATATTCCAGGTCAGTTGGGAGTGCGCCTTGTCGGCGTTCCAGGTTTGAGCAAAAGATGCCATAGATAAGCCACAGGCTAGCAGGGCTAGTGTAATTTTTCGCATGTGTTTGGGGTTTTAGTTACCTTTAGTAACTCAAATGTATTTAGTAACCGTATGACCACCAAGAAGGAACGCAAAACAACCCAGGGCACATGCATGTAACTAACACTGAGAACCAATCCCTTACCGTCGAAAAAAGGGCGAAAAATATTTTGGACCCCGGGCACGTGCCTGAGCTATGTCCCATCCGCGATATCCTGGGCCACTTCGGGGACAAATGGTCCATCTTTACCATCCTTTCCCTGGGTCAAAAGGACAAGGTGCGTTTCAACGAACTCAAATCCATGGTATCGGGCATCTCCCAACGTATGCTCACCGTTACCCTCCGCTCCCTGGAGGAAAACGGCGTCGTGGAAAGGACCTGGTATCCCGAAATCCCACCCCGCGTGGAATACCGCCTCACCCCACTGGGCCTGAGCCTCCAGGAAAAAATGGTGGAGCTTTGGGAATGGGCCAGCACCCACATGGACGACGTGCATCGCGCGCGAAGACGCTTCCGGCAAACCAAATCCCGCGCTTAGCGAATCTTCGCCAGCGCTTTTTCCAAAGCAGGTTCTTCGTCGGCATTATTGAAACGGCCGGCAATCGTGCCCCCGGGGTCGATCAATATCCAAACGGGAATATTGGGAATGCTATAGGCATCGCGCAGCAGAAAACCCTTTTGCTCGTCGTATCCCAGGAGGTTGTGCCATTCCTGCAAGCTGTCCTTGGCCACCGCCTCCTTCCATAGTTCAGGCTTCCAATCCCAGGCGATCGAGATTACTTCCAGACCCTTGGGATGGTATTGGCGGTAGAGATCCCTGATCCGGGGCGTCATTTGGCGACAGGGTACGCACCAGCTTGCCCAAAAATCGAGAAGTACATACCTGCCTCTGAAATCCGAAAGGCGGACCAGTTTTCCATTGATGTCCGTTTTCTCGAATAAAGGCGCGGGCTTCCCAACGGCCACGCTTTTCATTTTTTCCATCAATTCTTCCAGCAATATTCCATACCGGCTCCCGCGGACAGCCGGGGATAAGCGACCATAAGCCAGCTCCGCCGAATCCAACGTCAACTCATTCCGGGAGAGACGGAATTGCAATAAAAAGGCGCTCAGCATCGCGTCGGTATGTCCGAATGAATATACCTTATCCGTTTCCGGTCCATTGGCCCAGCCCCTATGGGGTTCCAAAGCATTGAGGGCAGTTTGCGCGGAACCTCCCTGCACCTCCGCGGCATCGAAATGGCCTGGGATAAGGTTCGCCGTTACATTACCCGGCTCCACCATGAAAAAGGCTCTGTTATTCGCATCGAGGGTCAGATAGCCCTCGGAAAGACCGTTCACGTTTCCGGTGAACCGGAAAGCCCCGCTGCGAAGCTGTCCGGTATCGAAGCGCTGCTTCCCTTCGGAATTGTAGTATTCAAATACGATACGGCTCGTATCCCGGCCTTGAACGGTGCCCGAAAGGGTGAAGGACTGGGCTTCTGCTTTTGCAGCCAGTAAGCATGTGGCGGCCACGAGGATTGCTTTCATTCCACCAATCTACGACTAAATATTTAGTTATAGAAACCCAAGTTCTAATTTGGCTTCCTCGCTCATCATCTCCCTGGTCCAGGGCGGATCGAAGGTGAGGTTCATGTGCACGTCCCCCACCCCCGGGATCGCGCGGATCTTGTTTTCCGCGTCAAAGAGGATTTCCGGCGCGGCGGGGCAGGCAGGCGCCGTCAACGTCATGGTTACCTTAACGGAGGACCCATCCACATCGATCGCATAGACCAGCCCCAGATCGAACACATTCACCGGGATTTCGGGATCGAACACCGTGCGGAGCGCATCCTCCGCCAATTGACGAAGATCGTCGCTCATGGCTGTGCATTTTTGAGGTGGAAAGCGAGTGCGTAATTTTTGATCTGGCGCAGCATGGACAGGAGTCCATTCGACCGCGTCGGAGACAGATGGCTGCGCAGGCCGATGGCATCGATGAAGTAGACATCGGCGTCCACGATCTCTTTTGGGGTATGCCCCGAAAGAACCCGGATGACCATACCCACCAATCCCTTGGTGATCAGGGCGTCGCTGTCCGCGGTAAAGAAGACGTGCCCGTCGCGGTACTCGGGATGCATCCACACCCGCGACTGGCATCCGCGGATGAGGTTATCATCAACCTTCAACCGTTCATCGATCAGGGGAAGTTCCTTGCCCAAAGAAATGATATACTCATACTTCTCCATCCAATCAGGAAATTGAGCAAACTCCTCGATGATACTATCCTGTTCTTCTTTAATGGTCATCCCAGTATCCTCCCCGCCTTTTGCAAACCCACAACTAGCCGATCGATGTCATCGATGGTATTATAAATCGCCAGCGAAGCCCGAACCGTCCCCGGTATCCCCAACCGATCCATGACAGGCTGCGTACAGTGATGTCCCGTGCGTACGGCAATGCCCTGTTTGTCGAGGAGCTCTCCTACATCGAAGGGATGGTGGTCGCCCAGCAAAAAGGAGATGGCACCCGAACGATGGAAAGCCTCTCCAACGAGGCGGAAGCCCGGCACCGTGGATAGTGAATCCAAAGCATACCCCATCAGAGCCTCTTCGGCCAGTTGAATCCGATCTATGCCGATGCTCTCCACATAATCGATCGCGGCCCGGAGACCAATGGCCCCGGCCATGTCGGGTGTACCCGCCTCGAATTTGAAGGGCAGGTCGTTGTACGTCGTCTTTTCGAAGGTGACCGTTTTGATCATTTCACCCCCGCCCTGGTAGGGAGGCAGGCGGTTGAGCCAGGCTTCCTTGCCATACAATACGCCGATCCCCGTAGGTCCATATAATTTATGACTGGAAAAAGCGATAAAGTCGGCATCCAACTCCTGCACGTCCACAGGCATATGCTGCACGGCCTGTGCGGCGTCGATCAATACGGCGGCGCCCGCAGAGTGGGCCATACCGATCATCTCCCGGATAGGATTCACCGTGCCAAGACTGTTGGAAACATAGGCGACAGCCAACAACTTAACACGACCGGTAAGCAACCGCGCGAACGCATCCATATCCAGCTCCCCACGGTCGGAAAAAGGAATGACGCGCAGTTTAGCGCCATAGTATTCACAAGCCATCTGCCAGGGAACGATATTGGAATGGTGTTCCATCCCCGAAATAAGGATCTCGTCCCCGGGCCGCAGGCAAGCCCGCCCGAACACCGAAGCCACGAGGTTGATGCTGTCGGTCGTTCCCCGGGTAAAAATGATTTCGTGATCATGCGCCGCATGGATATACGAGGCGACCCGGTGGCGTGCGGCTTCAAAAGCATCCGTGGCCTGCTGGCTGAGGTAGTGCACGCCGCGGTGGACGTTGGCGTTGATGGTGCGGTAGTAGTCGTCCAACGCCTCCAGGACGGCCAGGGGTTTTTGGGTGCTGGCGGCGTTATCCAGGTAAACGAGGGGGTATCCGTAGACCTGGGTCTGCAGGATGGGGAATTCCGCCCGGATGGCTCCTATGGACAAGGGCTCATATATGTTCAACGTGTTTTGGGACATCGTATCGGTGGATTATGGGTCTCTCCCTGTGTAAATGTTTTTCCAGGTGCCTTTGCACCGCTGCGGAGGAGACCCTTTCCGTGATGTCGGCGCCGAAGGCCTGTACGAGTAGTTCTTTTGCCATTTCTTCACCGATGCCCCGGGCCCTCAGGTAGAAAAGGGAGTCGGGGTTGAACTGTCCGATCGTGGAGCCGTGGCTGCACTTGACGTCATCGGCGAATATTTCGAGCTGGGGTTTGGAGTGTACCATGGCCTTGTCCCCCAGCAGGAGATTGTTGTTTTTCTGGAAGGCATTCGTCTTTTGGGCTTCCCGGCGGACGAAGATCTTCCCGTTGAATACCGCCCTTGCATTGCCACGCAACACCCCCTTGTACAGTTCGTTGCTTTCGCAATTGGGCTGACGGTGGTCCACCACGGTATGATTGTCGATCAACTGGTGATCAGCCGGCAGGTAAAGGCCATAGAGATGACATTCGCAGCCTGTACCGTCCAGGGTTACGTTCAATTGGTTTCGGATCAGGTCGGCTTCGGGGAGGTTGAGGGTGACGTTATCGTAGACGCTGTCCCTGGCCTGAACGACCTGCGTATGGCTGAGGAGGCGTTCACCCTTCCGCCCGCTTTGCAGGACGTAGTGGGTCAGGCGCGCGCCTTCTTCCAGCACGCATTCCAACAAGGCGTTGATCATGACGGGCGCCACGCCGGTGGCGCACAGCGACGATTCCAACAACGTCAGCTCAGCCAAAGAAGGCAACACAAACCGTACCCGGGGTTGAAAGAAGGCAGGAACATCAGTGGTATATAAATGGATCAGGTGGATCGGCTTATTGGCGCGCGCCATCTTGAAACCAACACCCTGCGAAAGCGCCGCGTTGAGCCCGGCCAACCGATAGGTGGACGTATCCACCAGCACATCCGACAACGAGCCAGTCGATGGCACATCCGATAGCGACTCCTGCAAAACCCCATTGACAAACACGATGCGCGCCGCATCCCAGCCGTCCACCGCGCAAGACCGCAGGAGCTCCCGTACAAGCGAAACATCCGGCGAAGGCACGACTAACCGATAGTCATCTTTCAGGTAAGGCGCAAGGTTGGTAAACCGCCAATCCTCTTCCCGGATGGTCGGGAATCCGAGTGAACGGAAAGCAGCAAAGCTCCCGGCATCCCGGGGACAAGCTGCAACCAGATGATCGTAAAGGGTCATCATACGACGGCCACCTCCTTCAACCAGTCATACCCTTTCTCCTCCAGTTCCAGGGCCAGTTCCTTGGTGCCCGAACGGACGATGCGTCCGTCATACAAAACGTGCACGAAGTCGGGTACGATATAATCCAGCAAACGCTGATAGTGCGTGATGATGAGGAAGGCGTTATCCCTCGAGCGCAGCTTGTTCACCCCCGAAGCCACGATGCGCAGCGCGTCGATGTCCAGGCCCGAATCGGTTTCATCCAGGATGGCCAGGCGGGGTTCCAGCATGGCGAGCTGGAAGATTTCGTTGCGCTTCTTTTCACCTCCCGAGAACCCTTCGTTCAGGGAGCGGTTGACGAGGCCCGCGTCGAATTCCACCAGGGCCTGGCGCTCTTTGGAGAGGCGCAGGAATTCGCGGGGCTCCAAAGGAGGAAGCCCCCGGTAGGCACGTATCTCTCCAAGGGCCGTCTTCAAAAAATTGACATTCGAAACACCCGGAATCTCTACCGGATATTGAAATGCCAGGAACACGCCTTCGCGGGCGCGGACCTCGGGGGCCATATCGAGCAGGTCCCGCCCATCCAACAACACTTCCCCTTCGGTGACGTGGTAATTTTCCCGGCCTGCCAATACGGAGGCAAGGGAGCTTTTCCCGGACCCGTTGGGGCCCATGATGGCGTGGACCTCACCCGCGTTCACCTGCAGGTTGATCCCTTTCAGAATCTTTTTGTCTTCGACTTCGGCGTGCAAATTTTTAATGCTCAGCATGATTCTTTTTTAACCCACACTTCCTTCCAGTGTGATCGATAATAATTTCTGGGCTTCGACGGCAAATTCCATGGGCAATTGGTTCAGGACTTCCTTGGCGTAGCCGTTGATGATCAGGGCTACTGCTTTTTCCGTATCGATCCCCCTTTGATTGAGGTAAAACAATTGGTCTTCCCCGATCTTCGACGTGGTGGCTTCGTGCTCCACCATGGCGCTGGGATTGCGCGATTCGATGTACGGGAAGGTATGGGCCCCGCAGCGGTCCCCGATCAAGAGGGAATCGCATTGGGTGAAGTTGCGTGCGTTGTCTGCTTTCGAGCCTACCTGGACAAGTCCCCGGTAGCTGTTCTGACCCTCTCCGGCAGAGATGCCTTTGGATATGATGCGGCTCCGCGTATCCCTGCCGATATGGTGCATCTTGGTCCCCGTGTCGGCAATCTGCTTGCCCTTGGTGACCGCCACTGAATAAAATTCTCCGGTGGATTCGTCGCCCTGGAGGATGACGCTGGGATACTTCCACGTTATGGCGCTGCCCGTTTCCACCTGGGTCCACGATATTTTCGAGCGGGCGCCCTTGCAGATGCCGCGCTTGGTCACGAAATTATAAATGCCTCCCTTCCCGTCCTTGTCTCCCGGGTACCAGTTCTGGACCGTGGAGTACTTGATTTCGGCGCCTTCCAGGGCAATGAGCTCGACCACAGCGGCGTGGAGCTGGCTCGTGTCGCGGCGCGGCGCCGTGCAGCCTTCCAGGTAGCTGACATAACTACCTTCATCCGCAATGATCAATGTGCGCTCAAACTGCCCCGTATTCTCGGCGTTGATCCGAAAATAGGTGGACAGTTCCATAGGACAACGCACCCCTTTTGGGATGTACACAAAAGACCCATCGGAAAATACACCTCCGTTAAGGGCCGCAAAAACATTATCGGAATGAGGTACTACCGATCCCAAATACTGACGCACCAAATCCGGGTGCTCCCGCACGGCCTCTCCCAAAGAACCAAAAATAATTCCGAGATCAGCCAACTGCTTTTTATAGGTCGTCACGACCGATACGCTGTCGAAAATGGCATCCACCGCCACTCCGGCGAGGGCCTTTTGTTCGGAAAGGGGGATGCCCAGTTTTTCAAAAGTGGCCAAAAGCTCCGGATCCACCTGATCCAGGCTTTCATATTTAGCCTGCTGGCGGGGAGCCGCATAATAAGATGCCTCCTGGAAATCGATGTCCGGGAGGGTAAAATTCTGCCAGGTGGGCATGGGGGACTTCAAAAAGGCGTGATAAGCCTTGAGCCGCCATTCCAGGAGCCAGGCCGGTTCGCCCTTCTTGGCGGAAATGAATCGGACGGTGTCTTCGCTGAGCCCCAGGGGAGCTACTTCCATGTCTATATCCGTGACAAAGCCAAACTCATATTCCCGGTTAGCTAACTGTTCTAAGATATCTTGGTCATTACTCATGTTACACTGCGAAACTTTCCCCGCAACTACAGGTCCTTGAAGCATTGGGATTCTTGAAAACCAGCCCCTTACCATTCAATCCCCCGCTATAATCGAGTTCGGTGCCATACAGGTAGAGGAGGCTTTTCATGTCCACCACTACCTTGACCCCCTTGTCTTCGAAGACCTGGTCGCCTTCTTTTTCATTATTATCGAAGGTCAGAACGTATTCCAGGCCCGAACAGCCGCCACCCTTTACCCCCACCCTTACGAACGAATCCGCTCCCCGGTGCTCAGAAAGCATCTGACCCTGGATATAGTCTTTTGCCATTGGCGATACTGTAATCATACCCGCAAAATTACGTCATTTTAGCCTTATTCCCGAGGTGAGAAGGGCAAGAGGACAGTAAAATGACACTTGGAATTTGCATCGTACGAAAAAAATCCTACCTTAGGGCTATGAAAGAAAAAATTACGGTTGAACCTACGAAGGCCGAACTAGAGATTTTACTAGTCTTGTGGCAGCACGGCCCCGCCACCGTTCGCTTCGTCAATGACACCCTCAACGAGCAAAAAAGGGCCGTCCAATATACCTCTACCCTCAAGCAAATGCAGGTGATGGTGGAAAAAGGGTTGCTCCAACGCGACGAAAGCAGCATGAAGCACGTCTATCGTCCGGTGGAGGAAGAAAATAAGATGAAAGGGCAGCTTCTGGACCGCTTTCTCGACTCCATCTATAACGGCTCCGCCAGCACCCTGCTCATACAACTACTGGGCAACCGGAAGGCCTCCAAAAAGGAACTCCAGGCCATCAAGGATTTCATCAACCAACAAGAAAATTTATGACTCAAGCCATTACGTGGACCCTCCTCCATTCCCTCTGGGAAGGCGCCCTGGCGGCCCTCCTGGCCGGAGGTATCCTCCTGGGCACCCGCGCCACCAGCCCCAGGCTGCGCTACAACCTTTTACTGGTTGTCTTCTTCGGACTCCTCGTGGCAATCGGCTTCACCTTCCGGCACGAGTGCATCCGGGCGGTACCCACCACCGTGGCCCTGAATACCGCCACCGGGGTGTGGGGTACGATCCGCACCACGGGTGAGCGGGGAGCGGTTCCGGCGCCCGTGGTGACTACCCGGGACGCCGATCCCCTGGCGGCCGTGGAGGGATTTTGCGATGCCTGGTCCGGGTGGATCGTCGTGGCCTGGATGCTCGTCCTTATCATACGCCTTACCCAAACGGGGATATCCCTGGGCTACGTGCGCCGCCTGCGGCGCATGGACACGCATCCGGTCCCCGGGGACTGGGAGGCCCGCATTGCGGAATTGGCGCACTCCCTGCGCATCAGCCGACCTGTGCGCCTGGTGGAATCGGGACTGATCACGGTCCCCATGGTCATCGGATACCTCAAACCCATCGTCCTCGTTCCCCTGGGCGTCCTGGCCCAACTTCCCCCGGACCAGCTCGAAGCCGTCCTGCTGCACGAACTGGCGCATATCCGCCGGGGTGACTACCTCGTCAACCTCATCCAGGGCCTGGTTGAGGCACTCTTGTTTTTCAACCCCGCCGTATGGTGGCTCTCGGCCCTGATCCGCGAAGAAAGGGAGAATTGCTGCGACGACGTGGCCATCCGGGCTACGCGCAGCAAGTCCCAACTGATCAACGCCCTGGTCGCCTTCCAGGAATATCGTCCCGTCACTTATACCCTTGCTTTCCCCGGACCACGTTATCCCTTGCTTAACCGGGTGAAGCGCATTGTTTACAACCGTAATAAAACATTAAATGCCATGGAAAAAATTCTCCTGGGCGCCTGCCTCCTGATCGGCGGGTCCCTCACGCTCGCGTTGGCCCCCATCGGGGGATCCAAGCCCTTTTATCAAACGGTCCTGTCGCGGGATACCGCGCCTCCCGCACCTCCGGCTCCTCCGGCGCCACCGGCACCCATCCCCGCCATACCCGCGATGGTGCCCAACCCACCGGCGCCCGTCGCCGCCCTGACTCCCGGCGCCCCCGCGGTAGCGCCCGTGGCCCCCGAACCCCCGGCAGCCCTTGGTAGTGCGGCCATAGCCCCCGTCCCGGCCGCCCCTGCCGTCCCGGCTGTGGCCCCTGTCCCCCCTATTCCCGATACTGCGCTGCCCTTTCTCTCCGATGAACTCCAGGGTGGCAATTTCGAGGGCAGCCTCCAGATCGAGGACCATAAGATTATATATGCGCGTGGCGTCTGGACGAAAGATAATATCGTGCGCTACTATACCACGCACTACCGGATCGAATTAACCAACGGGACTATTACCTCCATCCTGAAGGACCATCAACAACTCAACGTCGAAGAAAACCGCCAATTGGCCGAAAGCATCATCGACGACCTGAAAGCTGACCTGGAAGCGCAAAACACGCAGCGCAAGGAGGCAGCCACACGCGAAGTGCACGGCAGCAGCGCCAGCGGCGTTAGCGGCAGCGGCTACGTAAGCGCGCTCAACTATTCCGAGAGCAACGGCGAAGCCGTCACGATCACAGGCAGGGGTTCATCCGCCACCATCCGGGGTAAGGCCGGAGGGCACGAATCTACCGCCCACTACATCGAGTCCATATTAGACGACATCGTGGCCCAGAACCTGGCCTCCAATCCCAAGGAACTTGTCTTTTCCCTGAACAACGACCAGATGGTGATCAACGGGGAACGCCAGCCCGATAAGGTCTTCCAGGCTTTCAAGGAAAAGTACATCCGCAATAGAGGCGACAGCTTCGCGTATTCCCGCCATGGGGATAACTCGACCAGCTCGGTCAGTACATCCAACGAGTAACCGCTCGTCAAGGAAAGGCGATACATGGGCGCAATTTATTTATCTTCCGCGCCTATGTATCGCCTTCTCATTTTTTCGACCCTCCTGCTGGGATACCTTCAGGGGTCCGCTCAACTCTACATGCCCCGGAATATCAGGGCTGCCTATGAAAAAGGCACCCGATCGCCCGACGGTCAACCAGGCAGGAACTACTGGCAAAACTCGGGGGTTTACGACATCACCGTGACCGCCGCTCCACCGGACCGCATCGTCAAGGGGACCGAAACCATCGCCTATACCAACAACAGTCCCGATACCTTACGGGCCATCGTGATCCGCCTCGTTCTGAACATCCACCAACCCGGCGCCGCCCGCGAACAAGGCGCTGGGAAGGATTACCTGACCGAGGGGGTACATTTCGACAAATACATGGAAAACGGACAGGAGCGCACAGCACCCGCGAGCAACGGCACCGCGGTCGCCGTTCTACTGGCCAAGCCCCTGATGCCCAAGGAAACGCTGAACCTGTCCATAGACTGGCACTATGAGATTTCATTGGAAAGCGGGCGCGAAGGGATGCTGGACTCGACCACGTACTACCTCGCCTATTTCTATCCGCGCGTTTCCGTCTATGACGATTACAATGGGTGGGATCGCGTGCCTTTCGTCGACTCCAAGGAGTTTTACAACGACTTCAACGACTATACGCTGCACGTAAAAGTTCCCGATAACTACCTCGTATGGGCCACCGGCATCCTGCAAAACCCGGGCGATGTATTGCAACCCGAATATGCCACCAAACTAAAAAAATCTTTTTCTTCTGATGCGGTTTCGCACATTGCGACGCTCGATGAAGTTACCGGTGGCAAGGTGACGGCGCATAATCCGATGAACACCTGGACGTGGACGAGCCAGCACATCACCGACGTCACCGTTGCGTTGAGCAACCACTACGTGTGGGACGCCACGAGTGTTCTCGTCGACGACGCAAGCGGGCGCCGCGTCAGCGTACAGGCCGCCTTCAATGATAAGGCCGCCGACTTCCACCATATGGCGGAGTTCGGGAGCCACGCGATTGGTTGGTTTTCGCATAACTGGCCGGGCGTGCCCTTTCCCTTTCCCAAAATGACCTGCGTGCAGGGAGAGGCCGATATGGAATATCCCATGATGATCAACGACGGGTCCACGCCGAACCTGAACTTTTCGCGCCTCGTGGCCGACCACGAAATCGCGCATTCCTACTTCCCCTTTTACATGGGCATCAACGAAAGCCGCTATGCTTTCATGGACGAGGGATGGGCTACCACGCTCGAATTATTGATCGGCCGGAGCGAATTGAAGGGCGATTCCGCGGATGCTTTTTATAAAACTTTCCGCGTGCGGGGCTGGATCAACGACCCCTCCACCGAGGAAGACATGCCCATCATCAACCCCGCCAACGCCGTCAACGGCATCGCCTATGGGAACAATGCCTACGGCAAGCCCAGCCTGGGCTACCTCGCCATGATGGACATGCTGGGTCCCGATTTGTTCGGGAAGTGTCTCCACGAGTACATGGACCTCTGGCACGGAAAGCATCCCATTCCCTGGGATTTCTTCTACACCTTCGATCATGAGTCGGGACAGGACCTCGATTGGTTCTGGAACAACTGGTATTTCACCAACGGGTACATCGACCTCGGCATCAGCGGCGTCGCGGACAAAAAAGTTACGGTGGAAAACATTGGCGGGTACGACGCCCCCTTCGATCTGATCGCCACATATACGGATGGTACGAAACAGACCTTTCACCAAACCTCCATGGTCTGGAAAAGCGGCTCGCGCGAAATTACCCTGGACGTAGCTTTCGCTAAACCTTTACAATCGCTGGACCTCGACGGAGGCATCTTCATGGACGCCGACCGGAGCAACAATAGTTGGAAGCCTCGATAATGATTGAACCGACCAGCACTGCGGGTTGGTCTGAGGGGCATACGAGGGAGAAAGCGTGCACTTCCTTAACCCCCTTGAACAAGGCGCCCCTGATGCTGACCCGATTTCCGGGCAGCATTCGGTAACGCCCGTTGAGGGAATAGGAATCGGGGAGCTGGCTCCGGTCGGCAAAGACGATCCGCCCCGTGCTGCCTCTTTCACTGGTTTGATTCAACGCGCTGTCCAGGAGTGCTGACAAACCCAGATTGTCCTTGAAAGAAACCTCGTTTTGAAAGCTGCTGTTGGTGAAGATAGGCTTGGGCAATGCAAGCTGAATGGAGGCAGCTACGCCCGGATCCACTTCCCCTATATCGAAGCTGTTGCCACCGAAAGGCTTGGTGATAACGGGGTCCTGGACTCCTCCAATATCCCGTGCCAGCTCCCTGACCTTGTCCGCGCTGAACTGGAAGAGGCGGTCCACATCCACATATTTGGATTCCCCCAGGGCTGTGCCCGTTTTCATCCCGTAGAGGAGGCTATAGGTGAGCAAGCCCTGGCCGTAAATTGACGTTTCATAAGCGCTTTGATTGGCTGCCGCTCCGCTGAGAATGAATGTTCCCGTACGGCTGTTGAGGCGGTCCAGCGCCTTGATCTGGCTGCTGGGAATGCCTTCCCTCTTGCCCAGCGCGTCCCGCATGTCCTCCGCCAGCTTTCCTGAAGCACAGGCATCGAGGATCATCACCTGCTTATTGGCGGCAATTCCGTTTAGCCAGTCGGCAAATTCATTGGTGCTGATGGCCACATCTTTGGTTACGCCTTCCAGGTCGAAGCTCCCCGCATCGGCGGTCAGGTAATAGAAATTCGTGGCCTCGGTCCCATACTTTAACCCATGGCCCGCAATGTATACTACCAGGATATCCGCCGCCAAAGCCTTTTCGCGGATATCGGCGAAGGCCCGTGAGATATTTTCCTTGGTGGGCGGATCGTCTCCCCCGCTCACCAGTGTGTGTACAAAGACGTGCTCCTTTCCATCCACGTTCAACAGGCGCCGGGCGCTCCTGGATAAGGCATTGCTGAAGTCCAAAGCATCCTTGGCGGCAAATTTCAGATGCATTCCGGCCTCCTTGTAATCGCTGACACCGGCCACTACCGCGTACAGGTCGGGGGCATTGGCCGAGTCCCGCTTGTCCTGGTAGACAAACCTGCCGCCCCGGCTGGTCATGAACATATCTCCCGTATAGGCCTTCAGTTCGATAGTGTTATCTTTCCCCGGCTCGAAATACCTGGTATATTTCCCTACTTCCAGAATCAGCGTGGCAGTGTCGTGCAAGAAAACCAGGGAGTCCCCGTTAAAGCGGTCGATCTCCTTTCCGTTGATGAGCACGGTCACGCTTCCCATGCCCCCGCTCCGGCGCACGACACTGTAAACATAATGCGCGGAATCCTTGTGGGAAAGGTATACCAGCGGGGACTTGTTACAAATGTCCATATCCTCGGTCCGGCGGCCAATGAAAGGCTCCTTATCCAGGCCCATGGCCTTTTCCACGAGGCGGGGCTCCCAGGCCAGGTCCTTGATCTGTTCCAGGTCGATTATATCATTCCCACAGGCATAATAGAGCAGCTTTCGCGCCGCTTCGGTGCCGTCGAACCGCCCCACGGTGTCCAGGACGAGGAAGTCCTTCCCGTCGAGGAGAAGGAGGCTATAGACCAATTGATGTGCGCGGTTCCAAATCCGGATCGTATGGTCTCCTGAATAGGTGGCGACATAGTCCCCCTTATGGCTGAATTCCAGGAAAGCGCCCTGGCTGTCATAACCGGAATGACCCGGGATTTCGAACCGGCGGTCCCAGGTTTTGGTATCCCAGGCTTCGAAGGTTCCGTCAGCCCGGTGGGTAACGAGGTGTTTCCCGTCACGGCTGAAATAAACATTATCGGCAGAGACCATCAGGTGCTTTTCCACGCTCCCTTTACCTATGTCATACACAGAAACTGTCGAGTCCCGGGACACGGTGGCCAGGTACCGGGAGCCGGGGTCTATGGAAAATTCCATGCCGGGAAGCGTATACAAAAACTGCCCGGAAGGAAAAGCGTAGACAAACAGGTTGTAGGTTTCCTCCGAAGAACCGAGCGATTCCACGATAGTGTATTTGCCGTCGGAAGAAGCTTGAGCACCTATGACAAAGCCGTAATTTTTATGCACGGTTATTTTTTCCATCACTAGCGCCGTCCGTGTATTTATCGCAAATACGGTATCCTTTGAGCTGATGAAAAGGTATCGACCATCGCTGCTGAATGCCAGGGCAAAACTCAATTTACCGTTACGCCACTTAAAGGCTTGTTTTCCGGAAAACACCTCCCACACCGTGACGACCCCTTCCTCATTGCTGCCCGCCACATACCGGCTGTCCGGGCTAAAGAAAAGGCGTTCTAAATGAGACTTGCCCAAGGGGAAACCATACAGCAGCCTGCCGGAAATCAGGTATAGTTTGAGTGAATCTTCCGCCCCCGTAGTCGTGGCAAAATAAGCCCTGTCCGGGCTGAATGTTTTGTGGCCCTGCACGTCAAAAGCCGGATCATGAATGACCCTATCCACCTGCCCCTTGGCAATATTCCAGGACCGGATCCTGTTGGTTCCCGTCATGATCTCGAGGGTGCGGTCGTCGGGACCAAAGGTGACATCATTTATGTAATCGACCCTTGCGTTCAGGCCGGCCATCGCCTTGCCCGAAAAAGCCTCCCAAACCTGGGCGGCCTTTCCATAGCTGGTGGCGATGAATTGTCCATCAGGGCTGAACAACGCATTATCCACCTCGTCGGAATGGCCAAAGCTTTGGATCAGGCGCCCGGTGGCCAATTCCCATACTCTGGCCTTCCCCTCCCGGGCGGAGGTTACAACATACTGCCCGTCGGGACTGAAATGCGCTGACAATACTTCCATGGTATGCCCGTAAGACCGGATCAGCGTACCCGAAGGCACTGCGTAAAGACGAGCGCTGTCCCCCCAGCAGGTCAGCAGGAACTTTCCATCGGGACTGAAGGTAGCGGACCGCTGTCCCTGGATCGTCCTGATCAGGGCACCGGAAGCGGGGTCCCAGATTTTGGCGGTGCTGTCCATGGCGGTGGTCGATACGAATTGCCCATCGGGGCTGATCTCGAGGGAAGAGATATAGGCCATGTGCCCCGTCAGGGTGTGCAATACTTTTCCGGTGGCAAGGTCCCAAACCGTGGCAGTGCCATCGTCAGAGCTGGTCACGACCCAGCGCTCATCCGGACTGAATCGGACATCCTCAAAACATTCCAGGTGCCCGGTCAAGGTTGCCAGTGGCTTCCGGGTAGCCAGGTCGAAAATCAGGGCGCGATAACAATCCCGGACGACCAGGAATTTGCCGCCGGGGCTGAACCTGAGGCCCGACACCATGCTATTTTTGGGGAAGGAAAGGGTGTCAAGGAGGGTACCGGTGGAGAATTTCCAAAGGTAGACGGTATTTTCCCTGACAGTCGCGATCAACTGTCCATCGGGGCTGAAGGTTCCACAACTCACCGGCCAACGACCGTCGAAGGTATACAGGACCTTCCCCGAGGACGCTTCCCATATTTTGGTATTCTCGGCATTCGTCAGGAGCCACTTGCCATCCGGGCTGAACTGGAGATTTTGGATCTTTTCCACGTGGCCGACGGGAAGTACCAGGCGAGCCTGCTGCGCATTTGCAGCGAATGAAAGGATCAGGCACCAAAGGCAAGCGAAGACTCTCATGTCCTGAATATACAAAATGCCCCCTTACCTTTACCCCATGTATACCGAACGACGCAGAAGATTGCGCGAGATGGTCGGAAAAGGGCCGATCCTTCTCCCTGGAAATGCGGAGAGCTCCATGAATTACGCTGCCAACGTCTATCCTTTTCGCCAGGACAGCACCTTCCTGTATTACTTCGGGCTGGACCGGCCGGGACTGGTGGGGGTGATCGACGATGAGGACGTTATATACGGAGACGATATTAGTTTGGATGACCTCGTTTGGACGGGGCCCGTCGAGCCCCTGGCCGAACAGGCGGCGCGCGTGGGTGTCCGGCGGGTGCGGCCCCTGCGGGAATTGTCGGTTTCAAATGCGCTTACGCTGCCTGGTTATCGCCCCGAGCACACCTTGCAGGGCAAACCTTCCATCGACCTGATCCGGGCGGTCGTAGCCATGAGGTCCATTAAAGATGCGGCAGAGATCGCGGAAATCGAGAAGGCCGTCAATGTCACCAACACCATGCAACTCGCCGCCATCAATGGCGCCAGGTCATGGATGACCGAAGCGAAGGTCGCGGGCATGCTCCAGGCAATTGCCATCGGCGAAGGAGGCAACCTCGCGTTTCCGACGATCCTGACCACCAACGGACAAATCCTGCATAATCATTATGGACCCTATCCCCTCGCGCAGGGCCGCATGGTGCTTTGCGACTGCGGGGCCGAAGGTCCGTCCCATTACAGCGGGGACCTCACGCGGACCTTTCCCGTCGATCCCCAATTCACTTCGATACAGCGCGACGTCTATCAGATCGTTCTGGATGCGCACCTGGCGGCCGTCTCGGTCCTGAAACCAGGGATACCTTACAAGGACGTACACCTCCTCGCCTGCAAACGCCTCTTCCTGGGCCTCCAGGCGCTCGGCCTCACGCGGGGCGACGCCGACTCGGCGGTGGCCGCGGGGGCCCACGCCCTATTTTTCCAATGCGGCCTGGGCCATATGCTGGGCCTGGACACCCACGACATGGAAAACCTGGGGGAAGCCTACGTCGGGTATACGGAAACATTACGAAAGAGCACCCAGTTCGGGCTCAAATCGCTGAGGCTGGGGCGGCCCCTGGAAGCGGGGTTCGTGATCACGGTGGAGCCGGGGCTTTATTTCATTCCGGAGCTCATCGAAAGCTGGGCCGCGCAGGGGCTGCACAAGGAGTATATCAACTACGATAAAGTACGGATGTTTGCAGGTTTCGGAGGCATTCGGATCGAGGAGGATTTTTTGATCACGCCTGATGGCGCGCGATTGTTGGGAGAGCCCCTTCCGAAAACGATCCTTGAGATTGAAGCGTTGCGCGCCGGTTAAGTCGTCCCGGATATTGGGCTGCTCGCCGGCGCTTCGCGCATGGTTTTTGCTGATGAATCGGCAATGTCGAAACGTTTTGCAATCACCCCTGTAGATTTTTTTACACACTTATGAGCTCCTGCGGTCTCCTCATGTTGGCCGCCGGCCCCTCATCCCGCTTGGGAGAACCTAAACAACTCCTGAGGGTGGAGGGAATTTCCCTCCTGGAGCACACCGTTCGTCAAAGCCTGAATGCACACTGTTCCCCCGAACTGCTGATATGGGGCGCGCACCGGGAACGCCTCCGGGAATTGGTCGAACGCCTGCCCATACCCAACCTCCACAACCCCGCCTGGGCTGAAGGGATATCCTCCTCGATCCGCCTTGGGCTACGGGCCCTCCTGCGCAAGTCTCCCCCCGACGGGGTCTTTCTCCTCGTCTGTGATCAACCTTTCATCAGCGGGCCCCTCCTCACGGAAATGCGCCATCGCTGGGAACATACGGGCCAGCGCATCGTGGCTTGCTCTTACGCGGGAACGCTGGGCACACCCGTTCTTTTCGGAAAGGCGTACTATCCCGAACTCCTCGAACTGAAGGGGCAGGCAGGGCCCAGGTCGCTCCTTTCTCTGCATCGCGAGGACATCTCCGAACTACCCTTTCCCGGAGGGGAAATCGATATCGACACGTGGAAGGACTACGAAAGCCTGCCCCTGAAATATCGTACCTTCATGACATGATCGTTGACGCCTTTCATCGTGTGCACGACTACCTGCGGATTTCGCTCACCGACAATTGCAACCTTCGTTGTTTTTACTGCATGCCGGAAGAGGACTATGCGTTCACGCCGCCTTCGCGGCTGATGCAGGCTTCAGAAATCCTCGGAATTGCGCAGACGTTTGTCGGGTTGGGCGTTCGCAAGATCCGCCTGACTGGCGGGGAACCCCTCGTACGCAAAGATGTTTCTTCAATCATCTCGGCTTTGGGCGCACTACCCGTGACTTTAACGATGACCACGAACGGAACGCGACTCCACCATTTTTTGGACGTGATCTCCGCGAGCATGGTGTCTGTCAACATCAGCCTCGATACGCTTCGGGCGGACCGCTTTCGCTCAATCACGCGACGCGACGAATTCGATGTCGTTTTTCAAAATATATCTGCCCTCCTGTCCCGCGGCCTGCACCTCAAGGTGAACGCCGTCATCATGAAAGGTATCAACGATGATGAAATCACTGACTTCGTCGGGTGGACGCGTGAAACACCGGTGCACGTACGTTTCATAGAATTCATGCCCTTCCCGGGCAACCGCTGGACGAACAACCAGGTGGTCACATGGCGGGAAATGCTGGATACCATCTCCGCGCGCTATCCTGTGGAGCGCCTCGAGGACGGCCCGCACGATACGGCCAAGGGATACCGCGTCCCCGGACACCAGGGAACCTTTTCGGTCATCAGCACCATGAGCGCTCCCTTTTGCTCGACGTGCAACAGGCTTCGCCTGACCGCTGACGGGAAGTTGAAGAATTGCCTCTTTTCGGCGGGGGAAACGGATTTGCTGGGGCCGTGGCGGAGGGGGGAAGACGTCACCGCCCTGATCCGCTCGAATGTCTCCGCGAAGGCGAAAGAATTGGGGGGCCATAACCTGCAGGCCAACCGCAGCATGATCACCATCGGAGGATAGTATGATTTCCGTCTCCCAAGCTCTGTCTTTTGTCCGCTCGGAGCCACTCCCGCCGGTGTTTGCGCGTCTCACGCCGGGCCTCGTGCTCGCCGCAGACGTCTTTGCGCCGCTCTCATTGCCCCCTTTTCCCCAATCCTCTGTGGACGGATATGCCCTGGTGCATGGTAGTGCTGAATGGCTGGAGGTCGTGGGCGAGATTCCCGCGGGGAGTGTTCCAAACTTTAGGGTGGGTCCCGGGCAGGCCGCCCGGATTTTTACGGGGGCCATGTTGCCGCCGGGGGCCGATTCGGTAATTATGCAGGAACAGGTAATGGTTTCGGGGACGCGTATCCGACCCATCTACGGAGAGCGCGGCAGTTATGTGCGGCCGGTAGGGTCGGAAATTGGCGCGGGGGCACCAGCGCTGGCCGCCGGTACCGTGCTGAGCCCGGGCGCTGTGGGTTTTTTGGCGAGCATGGGCATCGACCAGGTATCCGTTTATCCTCCGCCGCGCATTGGACTCATCACCACCGGCAGCGAATTGCAAGTGCCCGGACGCGCATTGGGGCCGGGCCAGGTGTACGAATCCAACTCTTATGCACTGCGTGCAGCGTTGGGAGGGCTTGCGTTCCACCGTTCCGCGCCTGACGATCCGGGTGCCTTGCTGGAGGAGGCTTTGGATCGTTGCGATGTGCTGTTGGTGACGGGTGGCGTGAGCGTCGGAGACTACGATTTCGTCGCGGGGGCGCTGGAGGCCGCAGGCGTGGAATGCTTGTTTCACAGGGTTAAACAGCGCCCGGGAAAACCCCTGTGGTTCGGCGCGAAGGGGCGGGTACACGTCTTCGGGCTACCCGGGAACCCCGCCAGCGTACTTACCTGTTATTATATTTATATCCGCCCCTTGCTCGATCAACTGGCGGGGCGCGCGCCGCGCGTTGTCGGACGCCTGCCACTGGGTGCTTCGTATAAGAAGCAGGCGGGCCTCACGCATTTCCTGAAAGGGGTCGCCATGGATGGCTGCGTCACGCCTCTGCATGGTCAGGAATCCTATCGTATGAGCGCCTTTGTCCGGGCCAATTGCCTGATTGTTCTGCCCGAAGAGGCCGAAGTCATGGAAAAGGGGGATCTCGTGGACGTGTATTACCTTTAGGGCATGGAAATTACGGTGCTGTCCTTCGGACAGATTGCAGACCTGACGGGTCCCACCCTGGAAATCCGGGACGCCTCCGACACCGACACCCTGGAAGCCCTGCTCCGGCAGCGTTTCCCCGGGCTCGGGGGTATGAGTTATGTGGTGGCCGTCGACAAAAAGACGATCCGTGAAAACACCCCTCTTCATTCTTCATCCGTGGTAGCCCTGCTGCCCCCATTTTCCGGAGGATAATATGCGCTACCAAAGACAAATCACACTAAAGGAATGGGGCGCCGGCGCCCAGGAAAAACTGGCGCGCTCCAGGGTCCTGGTCATCGGAGCCGGGGGGCTGGGTTGCCCCGCCCTGCAATATTTGTGCGCGGCGGGGGTAGGCACCCTGGGTATCGTGGACGGGGACCGCGTTTCGCTCCCCGACCTGCACCGCCAAATCCTCTTCGGGGAGGGCGATATTGGCGCTGAGAAAGCAACCACCGCGGCATCGCGCCTGGCGCACCTGAGTCCGTCGAGCAAGTGCATCCCCTATCCCATGCGCCTCCACCCCGGGAACGCCCTCGATATCGTCGACAGCTACGACGTCATCCTGGATGCGTCCGATAACTTTCCCACGCGCTACCTCCTCAGCGATGCGTGCGCCCTGCTGAACAAGCCCCTGGTATATGGCAGCGTGTCCCGCTTCGAAGGGCAGGTCGGCGTATACCTGCCGGGGGGTCCGCAATACCGGGATATTTTTCCCAATGCCGGAGAGGTCCCTTCCTGCGCG
>CAZJDB010000131.1:0-8312 GCA_964544695.1 uncultured Chitinophagaceae bacterium | reverse complement strand
GCGGAAGTCGCGGCGGACTTACCGGCGTTGAGCGTGGCGGAAGTGGTGGACTTACCGGCATTGACCGTCGCGGAAGTGGCGGACTTACCTGCATTCACCGTAGCGGATGCATCCGACTTTCCGGCATTCACCGTAGCCGATGTGGCCGACTTGGCCGTCGTCGCCGTCGACTTGGCTGTGGTTCCCACCTTAGCAGCGGTAGCGGTAGTTGCCGCACCTACTTTTGCCGTGGTGTTGGATACTGCGGTGGATTGAACGGTTGCGCGGGTGGCGCTGGAAGTGGCTGCTTTAACACCCAAACTAACCTGGGCCATGACCATGTGGGTACAAAAGATGGCTGCGCCGGCCAGTAAGGCGTTTTTTAGGTTTGCTTTCATAAATCTTCTTTTTTGTTAACAATGGATACCGTATACTGGATTACAGAAACTGTGCCAATGCAACCCCATGGCTCGTTATAAAATTTTTTTAGCATATTAAACGTCGCGCGAAAACGCCGCCCGGCGGGGAGCGGGGAAAAGAAAACGCCGCCGGCGGGAGAGGGAAAGAAAAACGCCGCCGGAGGGTGACCCTGGGGCGGTGTTTCTAAATATAGCTTATACTACTTCTTTTTGGTCGTATCCGGCACATTTGCCGGAGCCTTGGGCACTGACCCCTGCTTGCCATGGGGAGGCCTGCCCGAGGAAGCCGCTCCGGGGGGCGGCGCAGTGGCCTGCACCGGGAGGGGCGTCTCATGCAATGCGTTCTTCGGAGAAAACTGGGCTTTCAACTGTTCCAGCGAGGAAATGATTTGTTTGGCGGTCTGCAAATCATTGGTGAATGCACCGGCCTTTTCATCCGAAAGGGAGGTGTAGTAATCGACCTGCTCGCGGCAATCGCGTTCGGCAACCTCGGCGATCTGGTTACCCTTCACGGTGTCCCCGGCCAGGAAATAGCCATAGGCGTATTGCAGGGAGGTGATGTCCTGCTGGTTCCGGAAGGATACCATTCCATAAGATAGCGTCGTTGGATTTAGGCCCTGGTAGCCGTAATTGAGGACTTTCAGCGCGCTGTCCTTTTTACCCGAAGTAGCCAGTACCTGTCCAAGTGTGGCGAATGCAGTGCGGATCGTCAGGAGTATCCGGCGTCCGTTTTCGTCGTAGTATACGTTTGGCTTGTCCGCGCCGCCGAATCTGAAGCGTGTCATGAGGTTGCGGTAGGTCGTATCTGCATTCATGAGCGGACCATTGGGATCCGGGCGGAGGGGCACCAGACGATAGGTCATACCGTCATCCTGCATAAAGGCATTCAGTCCCAGGCCTCCGGGTTGAGTGAAGTAAATAGGACGCCTCCACTTGTTGGCCGCGATGATGTTGAGTTCCATCAGGTCGTTCTTCAACAGGGCATTTTGGTTTTGGGGCAGGGCGAAATCGACCTCGTTCAAAATGCGCGCGGTATCCTTGAGGGCAACGGTCCCGTTATCCAGGACGGTTTGCCTGTTCACGGGAATGGAGAAGGCCTTGGCAGGGAAATAAGGCAGGCTGCCTCCGCTCTGGGTCGGCAACTGGTTCTTGTCATCTCCAATGAAGGCCATGGCAGTGTCCAGGCTCCAGTAAACGCCCTTGGGGACCTTATAGGCCTGGTCATAATATTGAACGTAGTTGCGGTTATCCCCCAGAATTTTTTCGGGTCCCCAGCTCATGGGGATGGGAGGGCTTTGGTTCACCCTGTTGCGCAGTTGGTTGATCATCCAGTCCGTCCCCAACAGGCTGGTGACGATGACGCGAACGTCGGGACGAATGTTCTCCACCTCCTGATCATACCAAAGGGGATAGGTATCGTTGTCACCCCCGGTAAAGAGGATGGCATTGGGTGCGCACGAATTCAGGTAGTCGGCGGCAGCATCCCGGGCCAGGGTCTTCATGGAGCGGTCGTGGGCCTTCCATTCCTGGGAGATCATCAGGATGGGCACGGCAAGGAAACATACGGCAGCGGCCAGGCCGGCGGCTGTAAGGCCGCTGACCTTCTGCTTTTTCATAAAATTATATACGGACAGCACCCCGAGTCCGATCCATATGGCAAAGGCATAGAAGGAGCCCACGTATGAATAATCTCGTTCCCTGGGCTGTGGCAAGGCCTGGTTCAGGTATAGCACGATGCCCAAACCGGTGACGAAGAACAGGAGCAAGACGACCAGGGCGTCCGATTTATCCCGGTTGGCCTGGAAGAACATCCCGAAGATTCCAAGGAGGAGTGGCAGGAAAAACAGGGTCGTATGTGCCTTGTTGTGCTTGAGCGTTTCAGGCATCTTGCTCTGGTCCCCCAGCCTCCAGTTATCGATGAAGGGTATCCCGCTGACCCAGTTACCATCCCGGACGTTCCCGTAGGCCTGGAGGTCGTTCTGTCGGCCCACGAAATTCCACATGAAGTACCGGACGTACATCATATTGATCTGGTAATTGAATAACCAATATAAATTATCCCTTGGCGTAGGCGGCTCCCCGTCCGCCAGACCCATTTCATTCTTATAGTAATCCACGTGACCCTGGGAATTGTCCGAATCCCACATGCGCGGGAAAAGGTGCACGTCGTCGGGGTTATAGTCGTATTTATATTTGGTACCTACGATTTCATATTTGCCGGTGCTTTCATCCTTATAATAAATATTCCCGTCGGGTTCCTCATTGTTGGGCCTGGCGGTGAAGTCGGGTCCTGATACGATGGGCCATGTCCCATATTGGGAACGGTCCAGGTAGGCCACCAGTTCGATGGGGCTGTTCACATTCTGCATGTTCACCGAAATACTGGAGTTGGCCCGGATCAGGATCACGGCGTAGGAAGAATAGCCCAGCAGGATGAAGCTGAGGCAATACAAACCCAGTTCCAGGAAGTGCTTGTGTTTTTTCAGGGCATACCGGATACCCCATATGATCAGGCCGAATAACAGAACGATGAAGAAGAAGCAACCCGAATTGAAGGGCAGCCCGAAGTCGTTGACGAACATCAGCTCGAATACCCCCATCAGCTTGACGCTATATTGGATGATGACCACCTGCACCACCACGGTCAGGATAGCCCCCAGCAGCAATGCCAGGATCATGCCTTTCCGGGAGAATTTGAAGCGCTTGAAATAATAAGTCATCACGATGGCGGGGATGCTCAGGATGCTCAGCAGGTGGACCCCGATGGACAAGCCGATGATATAGCACATTAGGACGATCCAGCGGTCGGCGCCCGGCTTATCGGCGTTCTCTTCCCATTTCAAAATAGCCCAGAAGGTCATGGCGATGAAGAGAGGCGATGCGCCGAATACGATCGCTTCCACGGCGGAGAACCAAAAAGAATCAGACCAGGCAAAGGCCAGCGCACCGACCACGCCGGCTCCAATGACGGCGATGGTTTTTTCCAGGTCCATGGGCTGGTCTCTGCCCATGAGTTTCCTGGCCATATGGGTGATCGTCCAGAACAGGAACATGACGGCAAAACCGCTGCAAAGGGAGGACAGGAGGTTCACCTGTACCGCGGCATGAGGTCCTGCTACGGTGGCGTTCCAGTTGCCGCTGAAAAGGATGATGAATATCCTGCCCAGCAATATGAACAGGGGAGCTCCCGGAGCGTGGGAAATTTGCAGTTTATAGGCACAAGGAGTGAACTCCCCGCAGTCCCAGAAGCTCACCGTAGCTTCCCGGGTCATCACAAATACGGTGCAGGCGATGGCACAGATGATCCATCCGGTGATGGTATTGATCTTTTTGAAATTCATGCGGGGCAAATTAGGAAAGATTTGGGAAACCCGCCGGGTCAGCGCCTATTTAATAAGCCTTTTTGCATACCTTTTAGAAAATGCGCGTAATCCCGGCGAACCCGGGCGGCGTATTTGGCGGCATAATCCGCCACATCCCGCTTCCACCCGGCCGCTTTCGCGGCAAAAGCAATCAGATCATCGGAAATGGCGGAACCCTGACGACCGCTGCTACGCAGGGATCCCCAGGCCGACAGTTCTCCCACGTCTTCCACAAAGGACAGGCAGCGCTTGGCTTTCCCTGCGAGATGGGTCAGGTCCAGCTTGTCCTCCATTGGCTGTAATTCCTTGACGACAAAATACTTATCCTGTATTTCCAGGGGACTAAGCAGGGCCGGGGCCGCGGCTTCCACGCGTTGCTGGATCTCGATGATCCGCTCGGCCTGGTTAGGCCAGGCCGGCTGCCGGAAATGATGGTGGATCAGGAGGCTGGCCGTTTGAGCTTCTTTTATATCGATTAAGGCATTGCCACCCACCAGCATGACGTACCGTTCCATACCCAGACTACCGGTTCCGGCTATACGAAAAGCGACGTCCCGGACCGCAAAAAAGTCAGGGCTTCTTTTGAACAGGGGAGACTTTTGGAAGGCTTCCTTCACTGCCGCCTTCTCTTTTTTGCCTATGGGAACATAGGGTCCTTTAAGGCTGGTAACAATCCGGCCCTCCAACACCCTGCCCCTTAGAAATTCACTCCTTTTACGGTTCTCGACCTTTTCCAGGAATTGTTTGACGACTCCGGTGGCGGTTTCCTTTTCCAGGACGCGGATATATCCTTTTAGCAGTGTCGCGGCGTAGCGCTCCAGTAAAACCTTCACGTGGGCCTTGGCAGTTTTTGTATCCAGGCCCAGTTCTCCCGACCCCACGTGAACGGAGCAGGCAAAACGCGTAATATCGAGGAGACAGGGCGCAAGGCAAGCCTCGTCGAAATCGTTCATATCGAAATAAGCCAGCCGGTTGTCCCCCTTGAAGCTGCCCAGGTTTTCCAGGTGCAGGTCTCCGCAGATCCAGGACTTGGGGGAGTCCCATAGAAAACTGTCCTTGGGGATATCCTGATAAAACAAGTGCGCAGTCCCCCTAAAGAAGCGGAAGGCGCTTTGGGCCATGGCTTCATACTTCAAGTGAAGGAACCGGTGATCCCGCCCCTTGTTATAATGACGTATGCGCTCTATAAGGTCCATGTTACCAAAATACGGTATACAACACCGTCAGGATGGCGATGATCACCAAAGATCCGATGGCAAAGCCTTTGGACACCCTGAACATGCTTGGGTCCACGATGAGGCCTTTATTTTTCACGCCCCGGCGGTTTTGGACGAAGTTGATAATAGCCATACCCAGGATGCAAAAGACGAAGACGATGCTCATACGGTCCATGAAGGGGATCTCATACGCTCCATTATTGGCGCTGTTGGGTGCGAAAAAGCCGTATGGGATGAGCCAGCTCAGATTGACCCACAAAGGTAAAAACTTCAGGAGGACGCTCATCAGGAAACCTCCGATCGTGGCAAACAAAGCCGCCGCAGAGGTTGTCCTTTTCCAGAAAAATCCCAGCAGGAACATGGCCAGGATGCCCGGGGAAACGAAGCCCGTGTATTCCTGGATATAGTTGAATCCCTGCTTGCCTTCCCCCATCAACTTGTCGCCAAGAACCTTGGACATGAGGATGGCCAATAGCATGGAAACGACGACCGTCCACTTACCCGTGTTCACCAGGTGCCGCTCATCCGCGTTTTTATTGAAGGCCTTTTTATAAACGTCGAGTGAAAAAATGGTGGCGATGCTATTGGCCTTGCCCGCCAGGGAAGCCACGATGGCCGCAGTGAGGGCGGCAAAAGCGATACCCTTGAAACCGGCGGGCAGCAGCGTCATCAGGTTGGGATAGGCTTTGTTGGGGTCCACTACGCCGGCGGAGCTGAGCATTTCGTGGTGGAACATGCCCTGTTGCCAAAGCACGTACGCTCCAATACCCGGGAGCACGACGATCACGGGCATGAGGAGCTTCAGGAAGGCGGCGAAGAGGATACCGCTGCGCGCCGTTTTCAGGTCTGCGCCCAGGGCCCTTTGTGTGATATATTGGTTACAACCCCAGTAGTTCAGGTTGGTGATCCACATGCCCCCGATCAGGACGGACAGGCCCGGCAGGCTCACGTAGTTCGGGTTGTTCTTTTTGAATATCATGTGGAAGTGATCACTGGCGCTCGCCCTGAGGATTTTGAACCCATTCAGAAGACCCGAAGTTCCCGAGCGCTCGGATACGAGGTGCAGCGCGATCCAGGTGGCTACCAAACCGCCCAAGATCAGGAAAAATACCTGGATGACGTCCGTGTACCCGATTACCTTCATACCTCCCAGCGTAATGATGACCGCGAATATCGCCAGGACGATGATGCAGACATTGATGTCCACTCCGGAGATCCCGCTGACGGCCAGGGCTCCCAGGTACAAAATGGACATGAGGTTCACGACGATATACAAGGCGAGCCAGAATATCGCCATGATCATGGCCACGGTCCCATTGTACCGTTGGCTCAGGAACTGGGGCATCGTAAAGATGCGGTTCTTCAGGTAAACGGGGATGAAGAACACCGCCACGATGATCAGGGTAGCCGCGGCCATCCATTCATACGTGGAGACGGCAAGGCCCATCTGGAAACCCGATCCGCTCATCCCTATGAATTGCTCGGCGGAGATGTTGGAAGCGATAAGGGAGGCACCGATGGCCCACCAGGTCAGGGCTCCTTCGGCCAGGAAATAATCCGCCGAGGTCGTTTGGGCCTTCCGCTTGCGGCGGTATACGAAGTATCCATAAGATGCCACGATCAGGAAGTAGATCACGAAGACGATGTAGTCGGCAGTTTTCATTATAACAATCGTTTACATAAAGAGGTAAAGAAAACGGCGGGTTACAGGCCCGCCGCCTGCCCCGGGAGGGGGGCTCAATATACAAACAAATCAAATAATGGTGCTAAAGTTTTAGCGCGGACCCATTAGGGCTGGTTCAGGGTCGCCTTGAGCCGAATGTCTCCGGAAGAACTGCCCACCAGTATGTCGAACAGTCCCGGTTCCATCACCCAGGCCTTTGCGGCTTCGCTGTAATATTCGAATGCATCCTTGGGCAGCGTCAGGGTAATGACCTGGGAGGCGCCCGGAGCCAGGGTTATCTTATTGAAGCCTTTTAACTCTTTCTCCGGCCGGTCTACACTACATTTTTCCTCGTGAATGTATACCTGTGCTACTTCGGCTCCTTCCCTGAATCCCGTGTTCTTGACTGTAAAGTGTATGGTTGCGCGGCCGTTTCCCGCCGGCGTTACGCTGAGGTCCGAGTATTGAAAAGTAGTATAGGACAGTCCATGACCGAAGGGGAAAAGGGGTGTTATACCATACTTTTCATAATACCGATATCCTATGTATATCCCTTCGGTATAGTGTACGGTCTTGCCATCGCCGGGGTACTCGATTTTAAGGTCTTGAATTTTTTTAGGAAAGCTCATGGGCAGTTTCCCCGAGGGATTCACTTCCCCGAAAAGGATCCTCGCCAGGGCGTTGCCTCCTTCCATCCCAGGGTACCAGGCCTGTAGAATGGCGGGTATGTGGTCCACCCATTGGGTCATATCGGTGGGCCCTCCGCCCAGGAGGACAACCACGGTCCGGGGATTGGCTTTCATTACGGCCTTGATCAGCTCATCCTGGCCAAAGGGCATATTCATATCAGGCTTATCATATCCCTCCGCGTCGTAAGCGTTGTCCTTCCAGATTGCGTAGTTGTATCCATGTGTCCATCCCCCCACGATGATGGCTACGTCGGATGTGGAGGCGGCTTTGACGGCTTCATTTATTAGGGCGCTGTCCGGTCCGGCGCCGCGCGCGATCGTGTACCCGGGGGCGTAAGTAATATTCACCTTGTCGCCCACGAGATGCCGAAGTCCTGCTAATGGGGTCACTTCATAGAGGGCCCTTACCTGAGAACTTCCTCCGCCCTGGGCATTCGTCCTGTCGGCGTTGGCGCCGATAACGGCAATGCTGTGAATGGCCCCCGTGCTCAGAGGGAGCAGGTCTCCATAATTTTTCAATAACACAATCCCTTCTTCCGCCACTTTCCGCGCCACTTCCTGGTGGGCTTTGGTATCGAAAGAACCTTTCGGGCGGTTGTGATCCATCAAATGGGTTTCGAACATGACCCTGAGGATGCGGCGGACTTTATCATCCACCAGGGCCTCAGGGACTTTTCCACTGCGGACCAGTTCCAGGACTGTGTCCCCCATAAAGAATTTGTCATAGTGTGCGCCTATGGTCAGGTCGGTGCCCATTTCAAGGTCGGTCCCGTTCTCCAGGGCCTCCATGGTATTGTGAACGGCCCCCCAGTCGCTGATGACGATTCCCTTGAACCCCCATTCCCCTTTCAATATAGTGTCGATGAGATAGGCGTTTTCGGTACAATACTGGCCCCGGAATTTATTATAGGCGCCCATGATGGTGTTGGAGCCCCCTTCGGTGATGGCCGCCTTGAAGCCCGGCAGGTATATTTCCCTCAGCG
>CAZJDB010000130.1:0-1681 GCA_964544695.1 uncultured Chitinophagaceae bacterium | reverse complement strand
TGATGAGGTACCCCTTGAAGTCCTTTTCCAGGACGGGCTTTTTCCATTTCAACACCAGCCCCTTGCCCTTGACATATTTCGGTGTTTGCACCATCGGCGCTGAAGGTGGCGTCAGGTCGCGGCCGGAGGCGTTCAACGTATCCGAATATGCGCTCCATTCCCCAAAGGCATTCACTCCCTTGATGCGATAATAATACTTATGGTAGTTGAGGGGCAGGCTATCGATGTATACTTCCTGTGTTTTCAGCAGGGCCGCGATGCGGGCATGCGCCGAATCCTTTTTGGCCGCACCGGTATCAGGAAGAGAGGTCAGGTACGGTAAATCGGTCAGGGTCTTGAAGCGGATTCCATCCTCGCTCCTTTCCACCTGGAAGCCGCTGTAGGCCCGCTGCCCGCTGCGGGGCCAGTGCAACTCGGCCAACCGGTCCAGGGCGATCAGTTCTCCCAGGCGGGGTCTTCCCGGCTCGGTTCTACCCAGGTTTTGCACCAGGACATTGCCTGTGTCTATTTTCCCATGCACCGGCGGTTGTGCCGGGTAGACACGATATATATAGACACCGCCATGCTGCACTCTCGTGTCGGTAAATCTTAAGCCCTCAGCCTTGGCTACTTCTCCATCGAAGTCCGCCACCTCCATGGCAAAGGCGTACCGGTTTTTCCAGACGTCGGCCTGGTCCTTGATGCCTGCCTGTCCCTTCCTAAGGTTGGTATTAAAGTTTTTCCCGTACAGGGTTTGGGCCGCAATAGCAGCGTATTTATCGTTCGGTCCAAAGCGGGCCTTGAATTGATCCAGGGTCAGGGGTTTCAGCGGTTGAGGCGTTAGGATTGTTTTTACCGGATGCTTTGCCTCGCTGAGGTCTATGCGTTCGATCACGTACCCGCTACGGGTAAGGCTGCTCCAGGATTCGGGCATCGTGGGGCCCCAGCGCAGGACCACCGAGTCCCCGCAGGATTCGGCCAGGACGCGTATCGAGCCGTGGATGTCCACCGGGGGGAGCACTTTGGCGGCAGGCTTCCGACCTTTTTGCGCAACGACCCCCAGGGTGGAGATCAGGAAAAATATCAGTAGGATCGGTTTCATATCTTTCCTATTTAGTCATAAACGTTTTGGTGACCATGGTCTGCAAGGGGCCCACCTGGTAGTGGAAGTCGATACCCCTTGCACCCCCGGGATAGGACGTGAACCGGAGGTTCTTCAAAGTGTTCAGGAGCGTTACCGAAGCCGGATCCGAATACAGGTAATAAAACTGGTTCCAGGGCATGCTCACCATCCCTCCTATATCGTCCGTGCAGAAGGTGACATCCCCATCCATCCCACTGAGCATCTCCAGGGCCTGCGTGGGATCCAACTGGTGTTGGATGACGGCAGCCTCGGTTTGAGCCAGTAATCCCAGGGCGCTCATCAGGTTGCAGTCTTCCCGCAGGTAGTAATCCCGGCTCCAGGTCATCGTGGGAGGGAAAACGAATTTCGCCGTGGAGAGTTTGAGGGTGGTCATCGAACGGATGCCCATGGAAACAGGCGCGCTCATTGAATATCCGGCACTCGTGATCGACGTGGTGCTGCCTCCTCCCAGGCTCAATGTTCTGGTAGACTGGCTGAGTGTCGCATATTTATTCACCGGCCCCATCGGTTCCGACAAACTCAGTGGAGGATTGGTGGAAAAGCCGCTCCAATCCAAAG
>CAZJDB010000129.1:0-16194 GCA_964544695.1 uncultured Chitinophagaceae bacterium | reverse complement strand
TCCACTTTCTTCATCCTTACGATCGTTTTCTTTTTCTGGGGTTTTGTAGCCGCCAGCAATGACATCCTCATTCCGGTTTTCAAGGATGCGCTCCACATGCAGCAATGGCAGTCCCAGATGATTTCCTTTTGCTTCTACGTGGCCTATACGGTGGGATCGCTGATCTACATCGCCATTTCCAGGGCCATGGGCCAGGACATCCTCAACCGGATCGGATATAAAAACGGTATCGTGGTGGGCCTGCTGATTTCCACCGTGGGCGCCATCCTTTTTTACCCCGCGGCCCAAACGGCCTCCTTTGCCATCCTCCTGACCGGCCTCTTCATCATCGGCATAGGCTATTCGCTCCAACAAACCGCTGCCAATCCCCTGGCCATTGCCATGGGAGATCCCAAGACGGGGGCACAACGCCTCAGCATGGCGGGAGGGATCAACAACTTCGGGACAACCATCGGACCCATCCTGGTCAGCTTTGCGATATTCGGGACCGTTAGGGCGGGGGAGCACCATGAGGCCAGCATCAGCGCGGTGAAATTTCCCTACCTGATCATGGGCGCCGCCTTCGTGCTGGTGGCCCTCATCTTTTTCGTTTCCAAAATCCCCAATAAGATACTTACCGATCCCGGAGCGCTGGAAACGGGTGCCGGCGGGGTGGTACACAGGAAAAGCGTTTTCAATTATACGCAACTGACCCTGGGGATGATCGCCATCTTTATTTATGTAGGTGTGGAGGTGTCTACCGCAAGCAATTTGCCCCTCTTCCTGAAAACGAATCTCCATATAGACAAGGACCACAGCGCCCCCTACGTATCCCTTTTCTGGGCCAGCCTCATGATCGGTCGCTGGACGGGTTCCGTGGGCGCTTTCAATATTGCAAGCGGTTGGAAAAAGGTCCTGCGTTTCCTCATGCCTTATATCGCCTTCGGGGTGTTCCTGCTGGTCAATATGATCGCCAAAAGCGACCTGAATGCGCCTTTCTTTTGGTATGCCCTCGTCATCCCGGCGATGATCATCGGGGAACTCCTGAGCAGGGGCAACCCTGCCCGCCAATTACTCATCTTTGCCTGCATGGGCATCACGGCCCTCTTTATCGGGATATTCTCAAGCGGGGTCGTCAGCGCTTTTGCGTTCATCAGTGTCGGGCTGTTTTGCTCGACCTTGTGGCCCTGTATCTTCACCCTGGCGGTGTCCGGGCTGGGCAAGCACACCAGTGAAGGGTCCAACTTCCTGATCATGATGATCATGGGCGGCGGCTTCATCAGCGTGTTCCAGGGGTACCTGGCGGGAGATGGCGTTCTTGGGGTTCAGATGTCTTACATCGTAGGCGTCGCGTGTTTCGCGTACCTGGCTTTTTATGCGGTGAGGGCTACGACCATCCTCAGGAAGCAGGGGATCGATTTCGACAAAATGGAAATGGCGGGCGGGCATTAGTTCTTATGCACCTCGATCATCCTGCCCTGGTGGACCTAATGCAAAAGGCGTATTCCGCGGAGAAGGCGGCGGCTTTTGCGTATCAGGGACATGCGGGGTCGGTTCGGGATCGGTCTCAGGCCGCTGCGATCCATCAGATCGAGTTGGATGAGTGGAATCACCGGCGGGAGGTGAAAGCGCTCATGGATTTGTATGGGGTGCCGGTTTCTTCCTATTATGAGCGTCGGTTTCATGTTGTCGGGAAGATGATTTCATTTAGTTGTTATGTGATCGGGTGGTTCATGCCTTTCTATTTTGCGGGACGCCTGGAAAGCGGGAATGTCTGTGAATACTTTCGGATGAAGCAGTATTTTAATGGGTTGGGCATTCACGCGCACGATCGTATCCTGTACGATATGGGAATAAAGGAAAAGGAGCACGAGGTGTATTTCCTGGAAAAAATCAAAACGCATCCTTTATTGCCGGTTTTCGAACGGATTTTCGCATGGGGAGGGCATGCGGGGTTCAATAATATCGATCTGGATAAGAAATATCCGGTGGAAGAGTCGGATGGGTATTGTAAGAAATAAAGACCGGAACGCTATTCGACAGCAGGGACTTCCTGGGAAATTAAATCCTCTTTTACAAAGTCCAACAAATTGACGGGGGGAAGAACAAATGCTTCGAAGATCGTCTTTTCGGTTTTTCCATGTAATACACCTCTTGCAACACCAACTGTAAGACCTGCAAAGTGAACTGCGAGCATTCTTGATAGCGTAAAGGTCTTTTGTGTTTCAGAATAAATAGACTTCCAGTCCTCCATTTCAATCTTAAAATGACAGCTTACGGCGATGACGAGTGCGAGTTTATCTTTTTGATAAAACTCACATTTCGATTGGATTTTGATGATCGTCTCATTTTTGAAAAATCCAAAATTTAGAATGGTCTTCATCTCAACTGGCATCGTCGGATCAAACGGACTGTCCGGCATAGCGAATTCATCAGTCTCTATCTTGACAAATGCGAAGTGGATGGTTTCATTATCTGCCATAAAAAACCCTTAAGAAAAATTAGACATTTCGGTCTCTTCCGGTTCGTATTTGTCCCATCTCGAGACATCAGGAAACACGAAACGTTGGTATACTACCGGAGTATACGATAGCTGACCGTTTATTCTGAGTTCATAATCTGGCGCGTCGATTTTTTGAGCTGGGAGTCTTTGGCTGAAACCAATAATAAGCCCAGTTTCCAGGTACGATGTAAGGGGAGTTTGGGGTAAATGAGCGGCCACTTGCATCCAACTTGATTCGACAGCAACCATAAATTTATCCTTTTGTACTGGCTCAGGTTTTCCGATGGATATAAGCACAACCCCTAAGGCCATTTCCAATTTATCAATAGTCTCGAGCGTCAGGTTCTCCTGGCCCTTGACAATTTTGGCAACTTGTTGACGGCTGACCATCATCGCTGTTGCAAGATCAGTCTGGCTCATACCACGTTCCCTTAAAATCCGCAGGACCTCCAGCGCAATCATACGGGCTTTCCGCCTGACCCCTTTATTGGCAACCTTTTCTTTAGCTTCTTCCACCCATTTGGAAGAGGTCTCGTCCGTAAGGTGTTTCAATTTATCTTTCAAACTCATAGTAATTCTTTTAAATCTTCCGGGTAACAGATTCCGTTTTCTTTAAGCCAATCCCTAACTAAGGTTAAACGTTGCAATTGCTTATTTGTCTCTACACCTTCAACCATTGTCCTGGTTAATTTGATGGCTGCGCCCGTCACTACATAGGCATTATTCGCAATGCGAATAGCATATATTCTTAGTTTTGGATTTTTAATTCGTTGATTTTTTATGGAGCCTTTAGATAATTGTAGAACCGTCAGCGTGTGATCTCCGTTGTTCAACGGTTTAAAAAGCTCCTGCAAACAAGGGCCAGGGGAGGACCGGGTCGCCAGTTTATATAGTAGCTCATACAATTCATCTGCTTCATCCATCAGTTCATTGGCTGCCTGTTGAGGATCTAAGATCCTTCCGAATGAGGCCTGGATCAATTTCAGGTTTTCCTGACAATATTGATCCATATATTCAACACCTTGCCACTGGTCAAAAATGGCCCTTAGTTCATCTTGGGGTTTTCCTTCATATTTCAAGGCCCAAACCCCTTCTACTTCCGTGCCGCCCGGGCCAAAAATATGAACAATTTTCATTAAGGCAACTTATAAGTTGACAAAAGTACGAATTTCTATTCAAATGGCGTTAATGCCGGATTTATGAAAATTAGTGCTTGGGTGTTAAATCGATTGATTCATAATTGTTTATCGTCCATTTTTCCAAAAGTCAACTTTTTTTTAGAGCTGATTGTTTTCCCGGAGCTCATCGCGGTTTTCACTCATTGTTCCGTACATTAAGGACATGCTACGCAAACTTTACTTACTGCTCCTGCTTGCGCCGCTCGGCGCGTTGGCCCAAATCCAGGGCGACTATACTATTCAACATTTCCCATTTCAAACGGGCGACACGATGAGTGTTTTGCGGTTGCATTACCGGACACTCGGGACGTTGCGCAAGGACAATGCGGTCCTGATCATGCACGGGACGACGGGGGAGGGGACGAATTTTCTGAACAATCGATTTGCGGGAAGGTTGTTTGGAGCGGGGCAGTTGTTGGATACGTCCAAATACTTTATCATCCTGCCGGATGGTATCGGGCACGGGAAGTCGAGCAAACCGAGTGACGGGTTGCATATGCGCTTTCCCCGATATACCTACGATGATATGGTGCTGGCGGATTACCGGCTGTTGACGGAGCATCTGGGGGTGAATCACCTGCGGCTGTGCATGGGGACCTCGATGGGAGGGATGCATACCTGGGTGTGGGGATATACCTATCCCGATTTTATGGATGCGCTGATGCCCCTGGCGAGCCTGCCTGTAATGATTGCAGGAAGGAACCGGATGGAACGCAAGATGGGCATCGAGTGCATTGAAAACGATCCGGAGTGGCACGGCGGGGACTACAAAGCCGAGCCGAAAGAAGGGATGCGGGGCGCGATTTCGGTGTTGATCATCATGGGCAGCAGCCCCCTCCAGTTGCAAAAGGCATATCCGACACGCGCCGCGGCGGACAGCGCCCTGGACTGGTTGGAGGCTGCTTATGCACGCACGCTCGATGCCAACGATATGATTTATGCCCTGGATGCTTCGCGGTTTTACGATCCCTCGACGCACCTGGGTGCCATCAAGGCGGTGCTATATGCCATCAATTCGGCGGATGACCACATCAATCCGCCCGAGCTGCCTATCCTGGACGAGCAGATCAAAAAGGTGCCCAAGGGTCGTTATATCCTGCTGCCCATTACGGATCAGACCAGTGGGCATGGGACGCATTCCAACCCTGCGGTCTGGGGGAATTACCTGGCCGACTTGTTGCGCGCCACCGAACACTAAGTATATCAAAACCGGACACCGCGCCCACGGGCAAGCCATTGAGGGGCAATGTCTTGTAAAAGGGCATCTCGTTTGTACCGGAGAGGTATGCTTAAAAACTATTTGACCATCGCCCTGCGCCAACTCCGGCGCCAACGGATGTATTCGGTTATCAAGGTCGGGGGATTCGCCCTGAGCATTGCGGCCTGTTTGCTGATTGCGCTGTGGATCCGCGACGAGTTGTCTTACGATCGGGATTGGGCGAATGCCAACCGCCTCTTCAGGGTGGTCAGCTTATATAATGGTGAAAAGGGGGTCTCGGCACCGGGGCCCTTCGCTCCGACCCTGGCGTCCGAATTTCCCGAGGTGGAGGCCGCGGGAAGCCTGATGCCGAACGACCTGTTTTACGGGGCGGGATCCAATGAGCTAAAGCGTGCGGGGGATGCCCAGAACACCTACGAGGAAGGCTTCACCTATGCCGACCAGGGTGTGATGAAGGCCCTGCAAATTCCCTTGATCTACGGGACCCCGACCCACCTGCTGGATGCACCCTTGACCATGGTGATCACGCAGCGCAAGGCCGAAAAATATTTCCCGCACCAGGACCCGGTGGGGAAAACGTTTATCCTCAACAACGATAAGGACCACCCGTATAAAGTCACGGGCGTCATTCCCGATTTTAGCGGGAAGTCCCACCTGCCTTACGATTTTTACCTGACCATGAAGGGGGCGGTCTTTTTTCCGGGGGAGGAAAATTATTGGGGAGCCAACAACCATGATGCGTATATCCTGCTGAAACCGGGTGTGAATCCGAACGCTTTTGCCGCCAGGATGTACCATACGATCTTCTCGAAATACATTATTCCGGTCATGAAGTCCTACGGGGTCAAGGACCCCAAGGCGGAGGAAGCCAAGGGTGGCTTCGAGTTGCAACCCGTCGGCGACATATACCTGAAATCCTACAACATCCACGACGATCTTCCCCGCCTGGGGGATATTCGCCTGGTGTGGATGTTCGGGGGGATCGCGGCCTTCATCCTGCTGATCGCGTGCATTAACTTTATCAATCTCTCCACGGCGCGCTCGGCGGGTCGTGCGAAGGAGGTGGGCCTGCGCAAAGTAGTCGGATCGCAACGAAGCAGCCTGATCGCGCAATTCCTGGCGGAATCGATGGTGTTCAGCCTGCTGTCGTTTTTCCTGGCACTGATCCTTGCGCGAATATTGCTGCCCTTCTTCAACCACCTGGCCGGCAAGTCGCTCGATATACCCTGGGGGGAATGGTGGTTTGCACCGTTGATCCTTTTGTCGGCGGGTGTGGTAGGCCTGGTGGCGGGCTTGTATCCCGCTTTTTACCTATCTCACTTCAAGCCCATCAAGGTGCTGAAGGGGCAGTTGACGCGGGGGAGCCGGAATGCTTCGCTGCGCAGCGTGCTCGTGGTGTTTCAATTCACGACGTCCATCATGCTCATCATAGGGACCTTCGTGATTTACCGGCAGATGGAGTTCATCCTGCATAAGAAGGTGGGTTTCGACAAGGATCAGGTCATGATCGTCCAGGGCACGGGCACCTTGTCGGATAAGGACGTCCGCGCTTTCAAGGAGGACCTGACGCATTTGTCGCAGGTGAAAAGCGTCTCCATCGGGGACTACCTCCCGGTCAACGGAGGCAAACGGAACGGGAACAGCTTTTATAAGTGGAGCACAGCTGCCACGGATGCGCCTTATTTCGCCCAGTTCTGGATCGCGGACTACGACTATATCTCCACAATGGGGATGCATTTGGTGGAGGGACGTAATTTTTCCAGGGACATGGCGGGAGATACGGCTGCTATGATCGTCAACCAGATGTTCGTGAAAAAGCTGCACCTCACGGGCGATCCCGTGGGACAAGAGATCAATCATTTCGGGCAGCGCTTGCACATCATCGGGGTTTTAGAAGATTTCAACAGCGAATCGTTCCGCGATACGGTTAACGGTGTCGCGCTGTTCCTGGGCATTTCCCCGGGCATGGTATCCATCAAGACGCAAACGGCGGACGTGACAACGTTGATCCCACAGGTGACGGCGATCTGGAAAAAGGCAGCGCCCGACCAGCCCATCCGGTTTACCTTCCTGGATCAAAGCTACAAGCGGATGTATGCGGATGTGGAAAGGGACGGAAACCTCCTGACGAGCTTTTCGATCCTGGCCGTTGTTATCGCGTGCCTGGGTCTTTTTGCCCTGGCTACGTTCATGGCCGAGCAACGCAAAAAGGAACTGGGCATCCGGAAGGTGCTGGGCGCCTCGGTGGGGAACCTGACGGCCCTGATGTCCAAGGACTTCGTGGTGCTGGTGGGTATTTCGGTGCTGATTGCTTCGCCCATCGCGTGGTGGGGGATGCAGAAATGGCTGCAGGAATTCGTATACCGCGAGGAAATCAGTTGGTGGATAATCGCGGTGGTGGGCATCATTGCGATGATCATCGCGTTGGGCACGGTGGCTTTTCAATCGATGAAGGCGGCATTGGAGAATCCGATCAAAAGTTTGAGATCCGAATAATATGTTCTATTTCAAAATTGCGCTTCGCCAGTTCAGGCGGCAACGGATGTATTCGATCGTCAAGATCGGAGGCTTTGCCCTGAGCATTGCAGCTTGTATCCTGATCTTTTTGTACCTCCGGGACGAATTATCCTATGACCGGCACTATGCGCACGCCGACCGGATTTTCCGCATTGTCATGAAGAGTGTCGATCCGACGTTCAAGGAAATGGGAACGTCCACGCCTGCACCAATGGCCAGGGAACTGAAGGACGACTTCCCGGAGGTGGAAAAGGCGGGGCGCATCATGCCCAATACCTTATTCTTCCAGGTAGGGAGTAACGAGGTGCGCCGGGCGGATCAGGTACAGAATACATTCGAGGAGGGATTTACAATGGCGGACCAGGACTTCCTGGATATTATGGGGTTCCCTATGATTTATGGTGTTTCAGGGCATGCCTTGGATAAACCCAATACCATTGTGCTGACGAAGCGGAAAGCGGACAAGTATTTTCCCAATCAGGACCCGGTGGGGAAGGTACTGTACCTGAATAACGACAAGAACCAGGCCTTTACGGTGGGCGGCGTAATTCCCGATTTTGTTTCCAATTCGTCCTTTCAATATGACTTTTTTTTAACCCTTTCTTCGCGCGAGTTGTGGAAGGGGGAAGGGAATTATTGGGGGGCCACGAACTATGAAACGTACGTGCTTTTACGGCAGGGGGCAGACCCCGCGGCATTTGCGGCAAAGGCTTACGCGGGGGACATGCGCGCTCATTACATTCCGGAGATGAAAGAAGATGGGGTGAAGGATCCCGAGAAAGTCGCCGAATATTATTCCTACATCCCCCAACCCGTGTCCGATATATACCTTCGGTCATATAATATCGATGACGAACTCCCCACGCACGGGGACATCCGTTTCGTGTGGATGTTCGGGGGAATTGCCCTGTTCATCCTGGTGATCGCGTGCATCAATTTCATTAACCTGTCGACGGCGCGGTCGGCCGGACGGGCGCGGGAGGTGGGTCTCAGAAAAGTCGTGGGGTCCGATCGTTCGCGGCTCGTGCGCCAGTTCCTCCTGGAGTCGATGATGTATGCGTTGTTGTCCTTCGTGATCGCATTGGTGTTGGCTTCTTTCCTGCTGCCTTACTTCAATGCGATGACGGGGAAAAGTCTTTCGATGCCTTTTGCCGTATGGTGGTTCTTGCCATTGTTGTTGCTGGCGGCTTTCGTCGTTGGTTTCGGTGCGGGGTTCTATCCGGCATTGTACCTTTCGTCCTTCATGCCCATCAAGGTGCTTAAGGGACAACTCGTGCGGGGCAGCGCTACTTTGAGGGGCGTGCTGGTCGTTTTTCAATTCAGTACCTCCATCATACTCATCATAGGGACGTGTATCATCTACCAGCAGATGCAATATATTCTGCACCAAAAGGTGGGGTTCGACAAGGACCAGGTCATGCTGATCCAGGGGACGGGGACGATCAAAAATATTCAGTCTTTTAAGAACGATCTCCTTTCGGTACCTCTGGTTAAAAGTGTCTCTATCGGCGACTATCTTCCGGTGAACGTTGCGGGCTCCAAATACGACGGGGTAGGATTTTATGTTTTTAGCAAAAAGAAGGAGACGCAGCCGGTATACGGGCAATATTGGATGGTGGATTACGATTATTTGTCTACCATGGGCATGCGCCTGGTTGCCGGCCGCAATTTCTCGCGGGATATGCCTTCGGATACGGGGGCGGTGCTGATCAATCAAACCATGGCGCGGAAGATGGGGCTGGGGGATCATCCTATCGATTCGCTGATTACCAATGGCGGGTCTTCTATGCGGGTAGTTGGCGTGGTGGCCGATTTCAACTTCGAGAATTTCAGGCAGCAGATCAAACCGGTTTGCATGGCTTTGGGGGTCAGCCCCGGGGTGGTGAGCGTGCGGATGGCCTCAACGGGCGGCCTTGTGCCGCTGGTTTCGGCGATTTGGAAGAAATACGCGCCCAATGAAGGGCTTCGCTATACCTTCATGGATGAGGGTTACCGGAACATGTACCAGGACGTATCGCGGACAGGGACGATTCTTACTTCTTTTACTTTTTTGGCTTGTGTGATCGCCTGCCTGGGCTTGTTTGCCATGTCCAGCTTCCTGGCGGAGCAAAGGACCAAGGAGATTGGGATTCGGAAGGTGTTGGGGGCGTCCATTCCGGATTTGCTGGTGTTGTTGTCGCGTGGGTATGTCTTTTTGATCCTGCTGTCCATACTCATCGCTGCCCCGATCGCCTGGTGGGGCATGCATACCTGGCTGCAGGATTTCGCCTACCGGCAGCCCGTTCAATGGTGGATTTTCCCCGCCGTGGGTGGGGCGGCGCTGGGGATCGCCCTACTGACTACCGGTTACCAAAGTATTAAAACTGCCATGAGGAACCCGATCGATAGCCTGAAAACCGAGTAGATTGAGTACCTTAAGGGCATGCTTTTCCGGCGTTTGACCTTGATTCTCCTTGTCGTTTTGGGCTTTTCCGGGCGTCCCGACCCCTGGAAAGAAAAGGCGGCTTTGTTCCAGGCCATGACGGCGGCTGTTTCAAACAACACCTATGCGGGCATCCATAGTATTCTCGTGTTTCATCAGGGGAGCCTGGACTACGAGCATTATTTCAACGGGTATGCCATGGATTCCTTACAGGATACCCGTTCCTGCTTCAAATCGGTGGTCAGCCTGTTGGTAGGTATTGCCATCGACCAGGGTTTCATCAAGAACATCCACCAGTCCGTGTACGATTTTTTCCCCGAGTATTCATCTTTGGTGACGGCCGACCCGCGGCGCCAGCGAATGACCATCGCAGACTTGCTGGAAATGGAATCGGGTTTCGATTGTGAAGAGTTCAATGGGACGCACGACTGCGAAACCGGCATGGAAAGCAGTGCGGACTGGGTTCGCTATTCCCTGTCGCTGCCGTTGAAGGATTTTCCCGGTCGCGTTTGGGCGTATACCACTTGCGACGCCGTGATCCTCGGAGGCATTCTGAGCCGAGCTACCGGAATGAGCGTGCCTGAGTTCGCGCGCAAATACCTCTTCGATCCGGTGGGCATCATCCGCTACCGCTGGACCTTCGATTCCACGGGGAATGCCATGACGGGGGGATCCTTTTTCGCGCGCCCCCGCGATCTGCTGAAAATAGGGCGCATGGTGATGGATGGAGGGATGTGGGAGAACCACCGGATCGTGTCGGCGGCCTATATCCATGCGTGCATGGAGGGAACGCTGCGTTTGCCGGGGGTGTCGTTTGCGGCGGGGGCGCGCATGCCTTTTTCGCATCCCACCTATTACGGGAATTACTGGTACAACGAAGTGGTGGCTTGTAAAGATTATAAAGTCAATGTCCGCTTTGCCTCGGGCAACGGGGGGCAGTACATCATGGTCGTGCCCGAGCTGAACCTCGTCGCGGTATTTACGCAGGGGAATTACAATTCCTGGAAGGAAAAGCGGGCCTTCGATCTTCTTGTCAAATATATCCTGCCGCCCTTGATGTCCCGATGAGGGCTTCAATGTTTTCTTTTGTTCCTTTAAAAGCTCCGGTGGTAGCCAGTTTCAGGGTGGCCATCGCGGCGCCGGTGATTGCGGCTTCTTTTGGCATTTTATGTTTGTGTCGCTGCCATAGGTATCCGGCCATGTAGGTGTCGCCGCAGCCGGTGGTGTCGACTACGATGGCAGGGATGGCAGGGATTTTTATGGGGCCTTCGTCGGTGTATAGGGTCGATCCTTTTGCGCCCCGGGTGATGATGATTTCTTTTGCGCCCCAGTCCTTTAGCTTTTTGGCGCCTTTTATAGGGTCGGTTTCGCCGGTCAGGGCGGTCATTTCGTGTTCGCTGGCTTTCAGGTAGGTGATGTTTTTTAGCATTGCCATTTTTTCGGGCCAGTCGGTCGGATAGACTTTGTCGCGGATGACCTTTCTCAGAAAGCCCTGAACGTCCAGGGAAACTTTACCTTTTTTACTGAGCATGGGAATGAGGTCCATCGTCAGGTCTCCTTTTATGAGGGGGCCGAGGTGGTAGATGTCGGCTTGTATATTTTGGATGTCTGTTGCTTTTATGGGATCGCTTTCCTGGGTCACCCGTTGCGTGCGGTTGTCGGGGTTGTCCTGGTATTCGTTTTCAAAGTGGGTTGTTTTTTTTGTGGGTAAGATGTTGATTTGGATGCCCAGGTTTTTTAAGTTTTCGGCTATGTATTGGTCTTCTTCGGCGAGGGTGGTTACCAGGGTATAGCGCAGGTCCATGCGGGACAGGGCGCTGGAAAAGTAGTAGGCCGTGCCTCCGGGGAGACGGGTAATGCCCAGGGGGTTGATGATGGTGTCTACGGTAAGGGGACCGATGCAGCAAATATCGTACACGAGGCCAAAAGTATGTAAATTGAGGATATGAGATTGCTTCTTGCGTACATGCTTTTGTTTCAGGATACTTCCTCGTATGGACTTGCGACGGTACATACTTTGTCGGAGTATCGGCGGCAGGTGGCTGCTGATTCGTCGTTTGAGCTGGTTCGGCTTTCCGGCATCGCGTTTGACATCCGCTATGCTACATCCTCCAATATCATGCACCGGCCAATGTATTCCATGCCTGTGGCCTTTTTGCGGCGGCCGGCGGCTTCGGCGCTGTATGCGGTAACTGCTGCTTTGATGCCAATGGGGTATGGGTTGAAAGTTTTCGATGGGTATAGGCCCTATTCGGTGACCGTTGCCTTCTGGGAGGCTTACCATGACAGCACCTTTGTGGCATCGCCTTATACGGGTTCAAGGCATAACCGGGGGTGTGCGGTGGATTTGACGCTGATCGATCTGGCCAGCGGTCGCGAAGTGGAGATGCCTACTCCGTTTGACGCTTTTACGCTCGCGGCGGGGGCTCATTTTGGAGGGGCTTCGGCGGCGGCGCTGGCTCATCGGACGTTATTGCAGAAGGTGATGACGGAACATGGGTTTCAAATACTGGAGAGTGAATGGTGGCATTTCGACTTTGCGGGATGGAGGGACTTTCCAGTGACGGATATACCGTTCGAGGACCTGGCGGGGCCGGTGTTTTATAATGTGCGTGACTACGGCGCTTCGGGGGATGGACGCACCCTCGATCATAAGGATATTAATCTTGCGATAGACGCGTGTGCGCGTGCCGGGGGCGGTACGGTTTATTTTCCCGCGGGTACTTATTTGTGCGGTAGCATTCATTTGCGGAGTCATGTGCATCTATTGATCGACGCGGGGGCTACCATCCTCGGGGGTTCCACGTACGATCCGGCAGAGGAGTTTCCTGACAGCGCCTACCAGGACGGAGGACATACCTATTTCCACAACAGCCTGATCTGGGGGGAACACCTCACCGATGTTTCCATCACGGGCAAGGGGCGCATCGATGGGGGAGGACTGACGAAAGAGGACCGGGAGGTGGGAGAAGGGTCCATAGGGGCGGGAGACAAGGCCATTGCACTAAAGTTGTGTTCGGATGTGCTGATCCGCGACGTTACCATCGTCCATGGAGGGCACTTCGCCATCCTGCTCACGGGTTGCGACCTCGTGACGCTGGATAACCTGACGATCGATACCAACCGGGATGGGATCGACCTGGATGGGTGTACCAATTCCCTGGTCTCGCATTGCCGCGTCAATTCCCCCGACGACGACGCCATCTGCCCCAAGAGTTCGTATGCCTTGGGCAAGCCACGGATCACGGAAAACCTGGTGATTTCGGACTGCCAGGTCAGCGGCTTCGCGGAGGGGTCCCTGGTAGATGGGACGCTGAAACCGTTGGATCGGGGCTGGTCGACGGGCCGCATCAAGTTCGGGACCGAATCGAACGGGGGTTTCCGGAATTGCGTGGTGGCCAACTGTACGTTTCGGAACTGCCAGGGGCTGGCCCTGGAAGAAGTGGACGGGGGGACGATGGATAATATTATTGTCTCCAACCTGGTTATGGAAAACATCAATGGGTATCCTATCTACGTCACCCTCGGTGAACGCAACCGGGGTCCTTATACGAGCACGCACACGGGTGTCGCGCGCAATATTTATATCCGGAATGTATCCGTGTTGAATGCCGATTCGGTCAGCGGGATCCAACTGACGGGGTCGCCGGGGCATCCGCTGGAACACGTCGAACTACAGAATATCTGGATTCAATTTGCGGGGGGTGGGACGGCTGAACAGGCGGCGCGCGACTTTCCGGAGCTGAGCCATGGATACCCCGAACCCGGACGCCTTGGGATCACGCCCTCGTATGGTTTGTTCGCGCGCCACGTGAAGGGCCTGCTTTTGGATAACGTAACCTTCGCCACCCTTACACCCGACCAGCGTCCCGCCGTCCTTACGGTGGATGTTACCAACCTCACCACCAGGCAATGACGTGTGGCCCCATACGTCACCATAAACAGCTAACGTAGTTGATTATATTTAGAAACTATTTTCAGGTGGGTCGGGGCCGGGCTCCTACGGTTATTTTGTTCAAGGTACGGGATAGAACCCTAGTTCCTTTCCCAGAAAAAGGGCGGCTCGATCCCCAGGGTACGCAGGTATACATACCCCTGGCCACGGTGGTGGATTTCATTGTCGATGAGATACATTAGGGTCCCATAGACCGGACCCTCCCACATATTGAAGGCCTTGTCGGTTTCCTGGAAACGGCCTTCGGGTATCCGTGGCCACCAATCATTTAATTTTTCCGTTACGGTATCCCAGTGTTCCAGGAGTTCCGCTTTTGTGGTGATGGTTTCTTTGGATTCGCCGTAATTGGGCCATTTCCGCGTGACGATGCCTTCGATGCCGGGGGCGGCCATCTCGATCATCTCCTGAGCCAATGTTGCGAAGGGACGCATGCCCCCGACGGAATAGGTGAACAGCTTGTCTTCGGGGAATGCTTCGATGACTTTCCTCGTGAGGCGGCGATGACCCTGCCAGTGTTCCAGGAGGGCTTGGGGGGTGACGACGGTGTCGACTAAAAGGGCTTCCATACTATTTGTTTTTACAAAGGAAGGGCCAGGTTGTGACAGCCCTATGTCAGCAGACCTTACCGATTTATGGACGAAGGGCTGAAGATGACGCCCGACGTGTAGCTCCAGTTGAAAATATACGTCGTATCGGTTACCGTAATGCTCCCCGTATACACCGTCGTACCAACCTGTATGGTCAGGGGATAGGTCCCGTCGGCCGGTATGGATTGGCTATTGGGGAACAGGTAGGCATTGGCAGGGTTGGAATAACTGCAGGCGGTAGTGCTGCCTTCGACTATCGAAGTGAAATCAGCGCTGATGCCGCCGGTCCATCCCGGGGCGCTGGTTATGGAGTAGATGATGCTGGGAAAGCAACTATAGGTGTTGACGGTCTTTACATAAAGGGTAAGTGCCTGCGTGGTATCATTATTTACCAGGGGCATAATGACCAGTTGGGCGTCGTTCAGGGACACCGTATCGACACCGGTGATGATGGGAGGCGTATAAGCTGAATCACCGACCGTGACATGCGCGGTATCGGCCACGCTGTCAATTCCATTAAGGACATAGGAGGCCCGGATAAAGTAATAGCCGGCTTGTCCGAAAAGGATCAGGGCGCCGCCTGTACCTGCGGTCACCTGTACCGTGGTGGAGGGCGTGACGGACCAGTTGATGTTGGAGGGGGCATACGCGGGCAGGGATACCGATACAGCCTGGCCTTTGGCGACGGTGTAGCTGGACACGGTAAGGGGATATACGGTGGGAGCCAGGCCTTCCTGGGTATCGGGCTTGATGCACGCGGTTACGCCAACCAGCAGGAGGGGGATCAGTCGTTTCATGATTTTGTGCCGTCGGGCTTCTTTTTACTTTGTTCGATGTCGTATTCCAATTCCGGGTCGATATTCTGTTCCTCCACCCTTTTTGCTTTCTCCTGCAATTCGTCGCGGTGCTCCTGCAGCCACGCCAGTTCCTTTTTCCCGTAGGACCATTTCGTGAAAAGGACATACAGCACGGGCACGATGAAGATGGCCAGCGTGGAGGAGGCGATCATCCCGCCCAACACCGTATAGCCGATCGTGTTCCGGGAAGCTCCTCCGGCCCCCGTGGCCAGGGCCAGGGGTAGCACGCCCAGGATAAAGGCCATGGAGGTCATGATGATGGGCCGGATACGCAGGCGGGCGGCGTCCAGGGTCGATTGGAGCAAGGGTTCCCCCCGGTCCACGCGTATCTTGGCGAATTCCACGATCAGGATGGCGTTCTTGGCCGACAGGCCGATGAGCGTGATCAGGCCGATCTGGGCGTAGACGTTGTTGGTGAGCCACCCCGTGCAGGTCAGGGCGAAAATGGCCCCGAAAGCGCTGATGGGCACCGCCAGCATCACGGCCAAAGGCACGGACCAGCTTTCGTACAAGGCGGCCAGGAAAAGGAATACAAAAATGATGCAAAAGATGAAAATATAGACCGTCATCGAGCCCGCCTTGATTTCTTCATAACTCAGCCCCGAGAAATCATACGTGTATCCCCTGGGCAGGACCCGGGCCGCCAGGGCTTTGAGCGAATCGAGACTTTGCCCGCTGCTGTAACCAGTGGGTATGGATCCGTCCACTTCTGCCGACCGGAAGATGTTGAAGTGCGTCACCAGGGGAGGGGCGACGGTTTCCTTGTAGGAAATCAGCGTGCTCAGGGGGACCATCTGCCCGGCGCTGTTGCGCACGTAAAATTTTTTGATGTTTTCGATCTGGGCGCGGTAATTCGTATCAGCCTGGATCACGACATGGTAAGTCCGGTTGTAGAGGGTGAAGTTGTTGACGAAAAGGCTGCCCATATATGCCTGCATCGTGGTGAACACGTCCGTGGTACTGACCCCCAGTTTTTC
>CAZJDB010000128.1:0-7060 GCA_964544695.1 uncultured Chitinophagaceae bacterium | reverse complement strand
CTGTTTCAGAGGGGTGCCATTCAGGGACAATCCCCCCACCTTCCCTATCGGGAAATCCAGGGTCAGGGCCGGGTCACCCAGCAGGGTGAATTTACGGTTGTTGACCGCGTCCGCATAAGTCGAATAGGTCACATTTTTTGCCCACTTTAAAGCGTCGCCCAGGGCTCCCCGTGGAGGCCTTAAAGCGGACTGGATGTAATTGTTATTAATCACCAGGTTACTAAAAGCGAAAACATCCCGCGTTGTCGTCATCAGGGCGATGGCGCCGTTTTGCGGCTGCAGAACGACCTGCTCCCCAAGGGACCTGATCTGTGGGTCGTCGTAGGGTGCGAAATTACAGGTGGCCGTGATCAGCAGGGGCAGGTGGGAAGCATTAACCCAGGTGCTGATGGTAGTGGCATCCATGATGTCTTCATTGGACAAGCGGGAATCTCCTCCATGCCCACTGTAATTCAGCACCAGGGTCCCCGAGTACATCTCTCCATTGATGGCCTGGACCACCTCAGGATAACGCCCTCCCGCAGAGGTCTCCTGTTCGGGATAAGCATCCAGGTAAATTTTATCGAGGTGTTGCTGGGGCGCAGCCAGGGCGGCCGTTGCGGCTATACTTTCGGCGTCCTGCAGGTGCAGGTTCTGATCCCCGTCATCAGCCACAAAGGTCATCTCGGTCCTCCAGGGTCCGAGCGCTCCTTTATAGCTCACGATTTTATTCACGCTGGATAGTGCATCCGCCCCGTTGGAGGCAGGAATCCTACCCACGCCAATATCCAGTAGGAGGAGTTGATTCGTATTGTTGATGTTGTCCGCATCCTTGAGGTAAGCGAAAAAATCATCCGAGGTATAGGTATTCAGGGGGTCCAGGCTGTTCACACTTTCGTAACAGGGAACCAGGTTGTCATTACCGGGTATGCGGTGCTTATAGTCATAAGAACCGTCCCCGAACAATAGCAGGTACCGCGGGCTTTTGGTGGTGTCTCCCCCGGCCCGGTCGTAGTACATTTTTACAAAATCACGAATGGCTGTGGGGTCGGGGGATCCCGACGCAAATTCGTTGAAGACCTGGGAAGTCGTTACGACGACGGCTTTTAGGGTGTCCCTGGCGATATGGTAGGTGGCCAGTCGCTGCGCCTGGCTCCAAAAGGCAGGATACGTCACGATCAACAGGTTCGCTGGCTGGGCTGCGTGCAGGTCCTGGTTCGGGACAGCGCCCAGTGGGGTAGGCATATAGGCGCCCGCGGGTGAAAAGGCGACATATTCCCGGAGGCGGCTGGCATCGTTGGTATAGGCCAGTTGGGTTCCGTTTAGGGTAACCGGCATCTGTACCGGGGCACGGGGGTTGGTCACCTCCCAGACCATGTCTCCCTGGATGGCCCCACCGATGGTAAATCCCGCGACTTGTCGTGAACCGACGCTGTTCCAATCCCGGAAATCGAATTGACCCGCTCCCTCGAAATTCAAGGCCCTGATGCGCAGGAGTTCCCACCAGCTCAACCAGGCCTGGGCGTCCAGGGCACCGGAGGAAAAGTTGAACATTAGGTGCAGGCTGTCGGCATTAGCCGCGGATATCGTGCTGAGCGAAGACTCGTAGGCAAAGAGGGCATAGGCCCCATTGCTCGTCGCCTGGATCGTTTGAGTCTGCTGAACTGTATCGTTGATGCTTACGGTTACGATCCCCGGGCTGCCTATACTCCTGGCAAGCAGGTCCGTTGTCAGTTGGAGGGGGCTCCCACCGGTCACTCCCGGAGCGGATAGGTCGAAAAACAAGCTGGTGCTGCTTCCCGGCATGTCGGCCATTTCTTCTCCATACCAGGACTTGCCACTGGCCAGGAAATTCAAGCTGTCCAATTCATGGTATTGGTGCTCTTCGTAGGTATTGACCGTGACGTTTGGATTGCCTCCCGCGCCGTTGGTCACGCGCAACCCGCTACCTCCGGTATTTATGGAAAGGAAATAATAGGCCGTGTCCGTATAAAGGTTTTTTTGGTGGGAAAAGCGGCGGTTAACCGAGTCCGTGATCCATATGTCAGGCCCGGCAGCATAAAATAAGAGATAGGCGCCGGCGCCAAAAACGCCCGTCCCCCCGTCGACCACCTCCAAAGCGTTTTCCTGGAGATCGTCCGGGCGGGGAATACTGTTGTCTTCAGAGACCATGGCGCCTCCATTACCGAATAGCCGGAAAGCCGAAGAAGGGATGTTCGTCTGGCTCAGCCCCAGCTTTTTCAGGAAAGCCACGTCGATCTTATATATTCCCGAGGTAGTCACCCCAATTTTAAACCAGGACCCCGACGCTAGTACCGAATGTGCACTGTAAACCCGCTGGGAAAGGGCCGGAATGGTCCAAAAAAACCAAAAAACCATGCCTCCAAGCGTCCATTTCTTCATCGAGACGCAAATTATTTAAATTATTTGCACTATATTCGCTCTTAACCCAGGTTTGTATTTTATAAATTTGGGTTAAATCCAATACAATATTGTAGAAGAACCATCGTTTTAATCCAATGTCAAATCCTAGCGACATGCAAAAACTGCTCAGGCAAAACGTCGTTTTGCTTATATCCGTCTCCTTTCTATTTGCGTCTTGCGCTCCTAAGAAGGAAAAATCTGCTGTAACCGGCTGGACTTACAATGATCCTCAAGGCAACGGTTTCCGTGTTTCTAAAGCCAAAGAACAAGCTACAGGCCCGGGCCTGGTTTTAGTCCAAGGGGGTACCTTTACCATGGGTGCCACTCAGGAAGACGTTATGGGTGATTGGAACAACGTCCCCCGTAGGGTAACCGTAGCTTCTTTCTATATGGATGAAACCGAAGTGGCCAACGTACACTACAGGGAATACCTGTATTGGTTGAGCCGCGTATTCCAGGAGGATACGGCCATTTATAACCACGCACTTCCGGATACGTTGTGCTGGCGCAGCGAATTGGCTTATAACGAGCCATACGTGGAATACTACTTCCGCCACCCCTCTTATAATTTCTACCCTGTCGTCGGGGTTACCTGGAAACAGGCCCACGATTTCTGCCTGTGGCGTACAGACAGGGTAAACGAAGAAATCCTGTTTGAAAAGGGCATTACCAATAAGAAGGCCGAACTGCAAAAACAAATGCAGGGTGGAGGACAAGAAAACTTCAACACGAAAGCCTATTTGCTCGGTGAATACCAGGCTACCCCTGGTAAGAGCCTGAAAGAATACAAGGATCCCATTACCAAGCAACAGCCCACCTCTATCTCCTTCGAGGACGGCCTGATCCTCCCCGACTACCGTCTACCGACGGAAGCCGAATGGGAATATGCCGCTTACGGTTACGTAAACCAAAACCCTTCGCCCCGGAAGAAAGAAAAGGGCGCAAGGGGTGAGGAACTGATTGCCAACAAGCAGGTTTATCCCTGGAGCGAGAACGTGAATGGTTTGCGCTATACCCGCCATGGCAGCATGCAGGGTGAATTCCTGGCAAACTTCAAACGCGGTAGCGGGGACAACATGGGTGTTGCGGGTGGTTTGAACGACCGCGCTGCCATCCCTGGTCCCGTAAAATCCTTCCTCCCCAACGGCTACGGTCTTTATAATATGGCCGGCAACGTCAGCGAATGGTGTGCCGACGTATACCGCCCCATGTCCTCGGAAGATATGGATGACTTCAACCCCTTCCGTGGTAACAAATGGCAGAAGGTAGACATGTCTACAGGTAAACCCGAAAGGGATTCCCTGGGTCGGATCAAGATGATCGATGTAACCGATTCCGAAAGCGCCGGTCGCCGGAACTACCAAAGGGCGAACGTGATCAATTTCCTGGACGGAGACTCCTCTTCCGCTATTGTGTATGATTATGGCAATACCACCCTCATCAACGATCACAGCCGCGTGGTCAAGGGTGGTAGCTGGAACGATCGCGCCTACTGGCTCTCCCCCGGCACCCGCCGTTTCCTGGATGAAGACCATTCCAGCAATACGGTTGGTTTCCGTTGCGCCATGACCCGCTACGGCAGCCAGGAAGGAAACGGCACCAGGACCGGTAACTGGTTCGACAAACGCCGCCAGAACAGCCGCAAGCAATAAACTTATTCAACGCATGTCCCACGAAGCCGCCCCGAAATTCGGAGCGGCTTTTTTTGCGCCGCCAGGCTAACGGACAATTTAGCCTGGCGGCGCAAAAGCGCTAATGATGGGCCTTCGGCCAAGCGCCTTCGGCGCTTTTTTGTAATTTTCGCCCATGACCATCGACGCCCTCTACGATCTTTACCTGAAACACCCCTATGTCCAAACGGATACCCGCCAGCTCCGGCAGGGAGACATGTTCTTTGCCCTGAAGGGGCCCAACTTCAACGCCAACCTCCTTGCCGAAAAAGCCCTGGAGGCCGGGGCCAGTTATGCCATCGTGGACGAGGCGCCCGCGGGAGGTGATCGGGCCCGGATAATCCTGGTTGATAACGTGCTGGACACCTTGCAGGCTTTGGCCAGGCACCATCGTCTTCAACTGCGCATTCCCCTTCTGGCGATCACGGGCAGCAACGGCAAAACAACTTCCAAGGAACTCATCCATTCGGTCCTCAGCACTACCTTGATAACCTACACGACTCAGGGGAACCTCAATAACCACATTGGGATTCCTCTAACCATTCTCCGCATTGGTTTGGATGCTCAAATGGCGGTAGTGGAAATGGGAGCCAACCACATAGGCGAAATCGCGGGTTATTGCACCTATGCGCTTCCCACGCACGGCATCATTACCAATACCGGTAAAGCGCACCTGGAAGGCTTTGGGAGCCTGGAAGGCGTTAAGAAAGGGAAAGGTGAACTTTATGATCACCTTAGACAATATGATGGAATGGCCTTCGTCATGTGGGATTACGAATACCTCCGCGACATGAGTAGGGGTATACCCCAAGTGATGACTTATGGAACCATGGGGACCGAAGACATAACGGGAAGGGTTGAGCGCAATGAATCCTTTCTGGAAGTGGCCATCACTAAAGGGGCATCGATGCCCGTGCTGAAAACCAGACTGGTGGGGGATTACAACCTGCCCAACGTACTCGCTGCCGTTGCGGTTGGAAAACATTTCCATGTGTCTGATGACCGCATACACGACGCGATCGAGACTTATATACCCACGAATAGCCGTTCTCAAATGATCATACGTGGGACCAATCAAATCATTCTCGATGCCTATAATGCAAATCCATCCAGCATGGTGGCGGCCATAGAAAACTTCGCCCGCATGGATATCCAGGGCAAAGTGCTCATGCTCGGTGGCATGAAGGAGCTTGGAAAGGACAGCGTTCTCGAACACCAGCAATTGATCAACCTAATTGAACGTTATTCCTGGCAGGCTGTAGCCCTGGTTGGTGGCGACTTTGCACACGTTTCACATCCTTACGTTTACCTTCCTGATACTAACGCTGCCAGAGAATGGCTGCAGCAAAGGGCTTTCGAGCACGCAACTATACTGATCAAGGGTTCCAGAGGTATCGCAATGGAAAATGTCCTGGAATCCTAATTTGCTTACTTAACCCCCTTCACGATCCGTTAACAAATGATTTGAAGACTACGTTTGTTACATTCGTAAAAATACCTGTATCTTCATTTCTCTTTAAAACCCTTGACTCTGCAAGAGTTCAGGAATAAGCAGTCATTCCTATCCTGCTGAATAATCCAAAATCGAACCGTTTCTGCATTAACCATGTAAGACATTTAGCACACTATTTGCTTAAAATCAGATGGTTAAAACCAAAAGAAGATAAATTACGTTTAGTTATTAGTCCTGACTTTTCTAAAGTAAGGATTCCAATTTTTATTCACTTTACGAATCCACCGTATTATGTCATCAGCATTTGATCCCATTCACCAGTCAAACAGCGTAAACAGTAAGATCATTGCCTCATTGGAAAAGGTATCTGAAGTTTTCAGGGTATTATTATGGGATTCAGGCAAAGAATATGGCCTGAGTCCAATTCAGATACAATTGCTTCTTTTCGTCCGGTTCCATCCCGAGGAAGACCTGCGAAAGGTAGCATACATGGCCAAGGAATTTAATATGACTAAGGCCACCATCAGCGACTCCTTAAAGACCCTCGAACAAAAGGGCCTCGTGCGCAAAAAGACCGACGTGGAAGACGCACGTAGCGTTACCATCTCCCTGACCGCGAAAGGAGAAAAAATCGCGCAGCACGTTTCCGGGTTCGCCGATGCCCTGGATGGAGCCCTGGACCGTCTTGCCCCCAAGGAAAGAGAGGGTCTGCTGGTTACCATCATGCGTCTTTCGCGCCAATTACTGGAAGAAGAAGTTCTGGCTGTGGAAAGGATGTGTTTCCATTGCGCGCACTACAAGGGGAATTTCAACGACAATAATTATTGCGAAGCCTATAAGAAAAAGATACCCCAAAAAAGCCTGAGGGTCGACTGCCCTGCGCACGAACAGCCCATGTAGGCCTTACCTTTGTATGGTAATGCCCCAGGTTTATCTTGATTATAATGCTACAACACCATGCGATCCGAGGGTAGTGGAAGCCATGCTTCCCTACTTCACGGAAAGATTTGGAAACGCGGCCAGCCGCACCCATTCCTTTGGATGGGCGGCGGAAGAAGCAGTAAATATTGCACGGGAACAAGTAGCCTCACTGATCGGCGCAAGCCCGACCGAAATCGTATTTACATCCGGTGCAACCGAAGCCGACAATCTAGCCCTTCGGGGCGTATTTGAACGATACGCTTCAAAGGGCAATCACATTATTACCTGCCAGACCGAACACAAGGCCGTGGATAATTTCACCGTTGAATCAGGCAATACCTCCATCACCGGTTTCTGGGCGAGCGCCTACGACTGTATCAATCTTTGCAACGCCGTGATCGATCGCGGTCCGTTAATAACGATGGACGAAACCAGGAAGAATCAAATGATCGGCGAAGCATTTTTTATCCGCTCGCAGGTTTATTTTTTGCTGCTGCAGGATTATGGCGGTGTGCCACTTCGTTTGCATGAAACCATTTCACTTTACCTTGGAAGCCGTTCGCACGTTGCGCCAACGTCAGGAGCAGAATGCCATGGAGCAATACGCCCAAGC
>CAZJDB010000127.1:0-11514 GCA_964544695.1 uncultured Chitinophagaceae bacterium | reverse complement strand
ATTGACCACCTATTTTGCAGGTATTAATCTTCAATTCGAGTCTAAACTTGCAGTTCATTAACTCTGGTTTTATATTGTTGCCAGATAAGAATAAAAAGAGATTATCCCTTGGACCGGCACGAGGCGGTCAATTTCAACCGGCATAACCTGGTCAATTCAAACCGGCTAGAGGTGATCAATTTTTACTGGTTTTTGCATTTCATATAAATATTCCTAGGACCTTTGTTCCAAATAGCTTTGCAAATCCATCTATGTTGGTAAAAAAATCACTATTTGATTTAGATAACGGATTGTAGAAATGAAATACGACAATAAAATTTTAGAAAAGATTTATATTTTAGATCTAGCCTTAAAAGAGCTAAATAGGGAACCTCTTTTAAATAACGGTGACTTCAACATCGACGAGCTCACATCGGGGTTGTATTTAAAATTAAATCTAAAAAGAGGAGTCCACGTTCCAAGGCTTTCGATAATGATTTCCCCATTTGAATTCCTGATTGATTTAGATAGAATCGGTGAAGCCTACGCTTATTCACATGAACAATTTTTAGTGCATACTGAAAATGTAAAAAGCCAATTTAAAACCCTTTTGACAAGTACTATTAAAATCGTGTATTGTGGCTCGCATTACACAAAAGCATATTTTTTTGATTCAGCCGGCAATTGTGTTGGCAAAATAAGAGAAATTACAGGCTTATATCTTAAAATTGGTTGCACCTCGAAGGAATATCCACCAATTTATCCCAACTATTAAAAGCTGCGGGGACGGTGGATACACCTTCTTACGGGACGTTGCAGACGAATTATAGGTATAATACATTGAAAGGTGCTTCATTTCTTGATAATGTACCCTTTTTATATGAAGAAATTCATATGTATAAAAAGCCATTTCCCGAGGATTACTTAGTAAAAAAGTTTAAAGGAAAATTTGAAAGAATTGAAATCAGCGTCCCGATTTTTAAGGCTCTCCCAGGAGATACTACAAATCCCTGCGAGGCTTTATATTTAATTCTATACTTCGGCCCCCTTGATGTTACGCCTCCAAATGAAATAGGAGGTATTATAGTAGATCGAAAAATCAACCACCATTTTAAAATACCTGATTGATTCCAATGTAGCTCCTTGGAATTCCAACTGCATTTTTATTTTATTTTATAAGATTACTGCTTTTACAACCTTTTGGTGCTTATGTGGTATTGGCAACTTTTATTTCTACTAGTTTCTTTATCCAAGAAGATCCTGCATTTTTTTAAGATCGGATGACATCTATTTTTAAGTTCATCCCATCAACCTACAGCCCAATAGTTGCACTACTGTTGACCGCAGCGTCGCCACCATAGTTCAATAGGTTTTCGACTGCCGATTCCACCTTCCAAAAAGGGTATTTTCCCCGGTGTGGAAAACTCAAAAAGCCCACAAAAACCCAGAAAGTCCGCCCCATCTCGTATGAAATACTTATGACAATAAATTGATTCGGGAAACTTCCTAAAATAGCAAAAATTTATTCCTGAAAACTTTCAAGTTGTAGTTTTTTTTCTACTTTTATTACGCTCCAATAATTTGTAGGAGTGCCGTTTATTCGGATGCCTAATACCCATTTGGCGAAGTTCCCATCCCGGATCCAGCGATGCCGAAATGGGAATGTGATGCCTCCAAATTCAGGGAGCCCCCTTCCGTTCTAAACAATCCTTGCTAAATATCTATACCATGCTCCGCCTCTGCTTCTTACTCCTGGCTATCCCATGCTCCCTGGCTGCGCAAGCACAATACGTCTATACCATCAAAGCCGACAGCGTAAAGCTGACCAACAATTGCGATTCCACCGAGCTCGTCCTGATGAACCACACCCAGGGGGTCAATGGCTTCTTATATAATTACGGCAACGGGCGAACCCGGTTCCAGCGGGGGTTGCTCAACCTGGGTGGCAATAACTACCTGATCGGGGGGGATACCCTGAAGGCATTTGGCAGTGTCCTCCTCGTTCCTGACATCCCGAGCCTCCAGGCGGATACGACGCAAGCCGTCAATGTCGTCGTGGTGGCCGACACCTTAAGGGGTGGCATCTTCGTTTACCAGTCCACGGCTGCTTTGCCCGATAGTGGGATCGTCTTTCCGGCTACAGGCAGGGGGTCGGGGTATTGGATCAGGACAGGGGCGAACAATACGCCGGCCAATGTGGAGTGGTATGGGGCGATACCCAACGTCACCGCGGACGCCGATGGTAATTACCATGCGTTCCAGTCGTGCATGAACCATAACCGGGCGGTTTACATCCCCTCCGGCAACTGGTATTGCGACAGCACATTGCACATCACAAACGGTCAGAATATCGGAGGAGAGAAAGCGATCCTGACCGGAACAACGGAAGGAACGATGCTTACTATGGTGGATACGATGACGGCGATGTCTTGCGATCTTACAGGGGATGTCAATGCATTCACCTACATACACGACCTGACGCTGAATTGCTCGGCGTCCGGAGGGACTTCCAATTATGGCCTGGTCATCACCAGGAGCTTCTTTGACGTGGAAAGGGTCCGTGTTCAAAATTTCGGAAATGACGGTATCCATATCAGCGGGAACAGCTCGCTCATCGTTCAGGGGAGCCTGAACCTGGTGTATTGTTATGCCAATGGGGGCAATGGCTTTTCGATCATCAATGCATACAATGTGACATTCACCCAATGTGAAGCGCAAAGCAACCTGGCAACCGGCTACTATATGGGGGGATACCATTTGGTCACTACGAATTGTGCGGCATCCGCGAATTATAAATATGCCTTCGACGACGAAGGTTCCTCGGACATGTACCAAAACCCTTATGTGGATGCGGGTTTGGGGGATACCATCATGCTGAATGGAGACCAAGGCGTGTTCCAGAGCGGAAACGATATCGGAGCATTTTTTGTCATTGCAGGGTCCGGGTTGAGTAATGGGTGGGCAGTCAATAAGGGCTCTACGAGGCTTATTACTTCCACTCTTGTAGATCAGGTAGGTACCGGTTTGAATTTTGATACAACGATATTGGAGTCCGGAGCTTCACTCGGGCATATCAGCTATGTGGCACAAGGGTCCGGCCTTGGCGGGGGAGGTACCTTCCCGCTGGATGAAGATATTATGAACGGAGTCGTTACGGCCCAGGGTGGGTTCATCGTAAATAGGACCGGGCCGACTCCGGGACTTAATAATCCCTATGGGAAAATATACCTGCAGAATACCGGCGTGTCCGGCCCGGACCTGTACTCCGACAATTGGAATATGATCATCGGGGAGCCTTTGTCTCCGGTTTGTTCATTAGGCTCTTATGGTGGGAGTTCCTTTGGAACTGGAGGGTACGCTTTCCTGGGCGTAGCCGGTGATACGGGTACCAGCGATTTGACGGGTGACCTTTGCATTTACAACCGAACCGCGAATGCCTTTCATCAGGTCAGTGCAGGTTTGGAATTGAATACGGCAATAGACTCCAATTCTTTACACAGGTATTTAATCGATCATGGAGCCCGGATATCGGTTGATACAGTGAGCGGACAGTGTAATTTTCTGACCTTCGGATCGACTCAAGGTGAGACCATGGTAATACCCTGGCAGCCTTTCGGAGGCAATTTCAATTTCGAGAACCAGGACGGCAGCACAAATCTATTCCTGAACACCTTCAATAAGTCTGCGTATGCGGGGACCTTGAAACTCGGACCGTCCTCTACTCCCAGTGAAGGGGATTCCCTCCTGGTCTGGGAATCCTCTGACAGCTCCGTCCGGAAAATCGCAGCAGGGGTTGCGGTTAACAATCTGGTTACCATAACCGCCAACTATACCGCGGGCACCAGTTACCCCCGAACGATCATCATCTGCAACACCAGCGCTGCTACGATCACCCTGCCAGACCCGACGGCCGCGTCTTCGCAGAACAAGTATTATTTCATCAGGGTCCAGACCTCGGGTCAAACGGCTACCGTGGCCACCGCGGCGGGATCCATCGAGACTTCGCTGGGCTCCTTTGCTTCCACGGCGGCCGTTACGGGCATTCCAAACCAAGGATGGATATCGAATGGGACAAATTGGGTATTGGCGGCGAATTAAAACTGGTTCCTGAGGATCTCGAACATCTTCTCCTGCCCCTTGTCATTCAAATGAATGTTATCCCGGTAATCGGCCAGGGTGAGGTGGTAATCCATTTCTTTGATCAGGGGAATGTGATAATAGTTGCAGGTATCGATGATCATTTGCCCTTGATTATTGTAGCGCCCCATCTTCACTTCCCCGCGCTCCGCGTGAAGGTAGAAGAATAGAGGAATGTGATTGGCGGCGCTGTAGCGGAAAAAATCGCGGAAGCCGCTGTTGAAGGGGATATCACCCGTTTGCTTGTTGATGAAGAGGTTCGTGGTGTCCCCTTTCTTTTTGAATATCCTGGGGATGACGTACCGGTCGATCAGCTCCCAGGTGGCGAAGGTATATTGTTTGTCGGGGTGCTCGGGGTCTTTACCTACCGTTGGCTCGAAGGTCATATCGTCGAAGGAGTCATGGGAGCTGACCACCAGGAACATGCTTTTGCAATGGAAATTGCCGTACTGCTGCAGGTAGGCGTAGCAGTTGTCGGGCCCCCAGGAGCCCGCGGCGATATTCAGGACCAATACCTTTTTTCCATACTTGGCCGTGAGGTATTTGGAGAGCTTGGTTGTCGCGATGCTGTCCTGGTCCGAAAGGACACCGCCGTTGATGACCGAGTCCCCGAAGCCGTCTATAATAATGGAGTCCTGCGGGGTTATTTCATCATTACGCTGGGAATAGGAATTGTAGTAGCTCTTTTTCCCGAAGCGATAGCACAACTGGTTTGGTTTCAGGATGTACTCGAAATGATTGTCAGCCCGGTAAAGGGGGGCGTCACAAAAGCCCCAAACTTTCCTGAGGATAATTTCAGCGGCAATAAAGAGGATGAGAAGGGTGCCTACTGCAATGAGCAAGCGCTTGAACAAAGGCTTCATGTTGGAGGTATCATTTTGAGACTAATATAAACTCAAAATTGATTAGGATGACCCACTAATGTAAGGGGACCTCGACCGCTTTGACGATATGGCCGTTGGCCGGGTCCTGTGCAAATACGAACAATCGTGCGTCGGCTGGGGGCAAATCCGCGGGGGCATCGATCTTCACATCACCGGTCGGAGTGATGGCCGAAGTGGAAAAAGCACGCACCACATTGACATGGGTCAAAGTATTTCCCTTGTTTTCCCCCGCTTTTACGTCGGATTGGGCCGTTTTTTCTACCAGGGCCACTTGCAGTTGATCGGAAGAGGGAATATTAGTTTGGTAGTGAACGGTCCATGAGCCGGGGGCTAAGGAAGCCTCCAGGGTGTACGTGTTCGTGTTTTGCAAGGCCATGCGGATGAGGCCTTCCAGGCGGTGCTGGTCGGAGCCCACGGCTTCAAAGGTGCCGTTGACTACCGCCTGGGGAGTATACGCGCTTGGCTGGGACAGGAATTTCTCGTATTGGTTCTGACGATCCGTATAGGCGGCGCTGCTGAAGCGGTCCATCCATCCGAGCCGGTTCCAGTAGTCGACGTGGAAACCCAGGGCAAATACTTTTCCGGGAAATTCGGAGGAGAGGGTTCCGAGGAGTTTGTCCGCGGGAGGACAACTGGAACAGCCTTCGGAAGTGAATAGCTCGACGACGGCAAAACCGTCTCCGGTAGGGGCTTTGTTGTCCGATGGTTTTTTTCCGGAAACGAGGGTGCAGCCGGTTAGCGCGAAGGCGATGAGGATTTGTCGCATAGGTTATAAAAGACTTTATAATAGCTAAATTTACCTTTTAAATGTAAATTTGTTTTGAAATCGGGAGGAAATATGCCTAATTCAAGTATTCGCCAAAAGTTGCACCATTTTATTGATAATGTGGAGGACAAAAGGCTTAAAGCCATTTATGTTCTGTTTGAGGACGAAATTGAACAAGAAGGAATCGAGTATACAAAGGAATTCAAGTCGGAACTCGACAAACGCTATGATTATTATAAGAACGGCGGCAAAATGGTTGGTCCATCGGAAGCTAATAAGCGAATAAAACAAGCTGTGCAAACGGCACGTAAAAAATGAAATACTCCTATGTCTTTGATCCTATTGCATTTACGGAATATCAGGATGCAATTTTATGGTATGAGGATCGAAGTCAAATCGTTGCTGACACATTTATAAACACAGTGAATTCACGTATCGGGGAAGTTTGCCGAAAGTAACGTTGGAGCGATGGCCAATCCCTATATATCCCTGATCAAGACCTCCTGGACCTACGCCCGCCACGAAAAGAAGTTGTTTGTGGGGATTTATGCCATGTTCGTCTGCGCCAATGTGGTTTTTTCCATGAATCCCATCCTGTTCGGGTGGTTTATCAACAAGGTGCAAAAGGACCCGGGAAGGATTTGGCATTTTACAATTCTTTATGTCAGCGCCTACCTGAGCTTGAAGTTCACCGAGTGGTGCCTGCACGGGCCGGCCCGGGTGATGGAGCGGAGCCTGGCTTTCCGCATGAGCCGGAATTTCCTCCAGGAACGATATCACCAGGTGATGCACCTTCCCGCAAAGTGGCACCAGGACCACCACAGCGGGGCTACGATCAATCGTGTGCGCAAGGCTTATGAGGCGCTTCGGGAATTCTATGATCGGGGGTTTTTGTTTATTTCGGGGATTTGCAAATGTCTGTTTTCCGTGGGGGCGATCATATACCTCAGCCCTTTTTACGGGGGGATTGCGGTGGCCCTGGGCGCGGTGACGGTGATGGCGATCATGCGCTATGACAAGCCTTTCGTCAAATCCCTTGAGGAGGTGAATGAGCGCGAGCACGTGGTTTCTTCCACGCTTTTCGACAGTTTGTCCAACATCATGACGGTCATTACGCTGCGCCTGGAAAAGAGCATGGAAACGGGTTTGCTGGCCAAGGTGCGCCTTATTTACAAGCCCTTCCGGCGGGGCGCGGTCATCAACGAATGGAAATGGTTCACGACGGATATGCTGATTGCCACGATTTATTGTGTGGTAGCGGCGGGATATATTTACCAGCACTGGACCCCGGGTAAGGTATTCCTCATCGGAGGGCTGGTGACTTTGCTGGGGTACGTGGTCCAGTTCACGAGCATCTTCCAGACGGTGGCCTGGCTGTATACGGACCTGATGCAGTACAATACCTACGTGGAAGGCGCGGAGATCATCCCTCGGGCGTATTCGCAACAGCACCGGGCAGATACACCAGCGTCGCTGCCTCCACATTGGAAGGTCATCGAAATGAAGGGCCTGCACTTTACGCACCGGGCTGCCTATGATGGGGCCTACGCGCCGCAGAGCTTGCACGACCTGAGCATCCGCATCGTCCGGGGGCAACGGATTGCATTGATCGGGGAAAGCGGAAGCGGGAAAAGCACACTACTGGCCCTGCTCAGGGGACTTTATCTCCCAGAGCGGGGTTTTGATTTGCGCGTGGATGGGGCCCTTATCGGTCTTGATTCGGTCAATGAGTCGGTTACCCTTTTTCCCCAGGAACCCGAGATTTTCGAAAACACGATCGCCTATAACATCACCCTGGGGCTGCCATTCACTAATGAAGAGATCCTGGAGGTCTGCGCGGGGGCGCATTTCACCGAGGTGGTGCGCGATCTCCCCGAAGGGCTTCAGTCCGATATCAGAGAGAAAGGGGTTAATCTGTCCGGTGGTCAAAAGCAGCGCCTGGCGCTCGCTCGCGGGATACTTGCTTCCCGGGACAGTGATCTGGTGTTATTGGACGAGCCTACGAGCAGCGTGGATCCCAAGACGGAGGCCTTGATTTATGAAAGGTTGTTCCAGGCATTTTCGGGGAAGGCGATTGTTTCTTCCATGCACCGCCTGCATCTGCTGAACCGCTTCGATTACGTGTATATTTTGAAGAGCGGGCGTATTGCGGATGAGGGGACGTTTACACATTTACTGCAGCACAGCGCGGCGTTTCAGGAGTTGTGGGCGCATCAGAAGGGGGCGTTGACATGATCCGGTTTAAACTTTTCTGGGCGCTGCTGATCGCGGTCCCGGCCACGGCACAGGATACAACTAAATCCAAACCTGTTGTTCCCTTCCCGGATAGGTACCTGACCATTTATTGGGAGCCCCTGTCGGTGATCGATTTGGCAGGCTCCAGTATCCGTCTAGGCGCCGAGTACGCCTGGAACCGGCGTTGGGCGGCATACACTACCGTCGGAGATTATGTCTGGGAGGGCTATGTCGTCAGGAGCGGCCTTCAATATACGGTTGCTGAAGGAACAGGTGACAAGGCGTGGTTTGGCCTGGAGGCGATGCACCAATGGCATACCCGGGTCTTCAAGGATTACTACGAAAATGCGGCGGGGGATGGACCCGACAAGAGCAAGCCGAGCGTCACCTACGGCATCCTAAAAGAAAATACCATGTTCTCGGTATTATTTGGCACGGAGTCCACTTTTTGGAAAGTCCTGACCATTAGGGGGTACTTTGGCGTAGGCGTGAAATTCCGCAGGGGTGTGGCCTTCATCCGGCAAAGTTTACAGGATTCACTGACGGAAGCGCACGAGGGCCAACCTTTCGATATCAATTACGATTCCGGGACCAACGTTTGGCCCAATATACTTGCGGGTTTCACCGTGGGCTATCTCCTCCCTCTCCGAAAGGCCAGGCGTAAATAGGGCTGGCATATTTTATGCTTTCCTAAAGCCATGGCTACGGATATTGTATTCGATATAATCCTTTTTGCCACGGCGATCGTGGTGGGGCTGGCGATCAAGTTCGGGCTGGCCTATTTTTCGAAGAAATACCATCCTGCCGATTCCGGCGCATTTTCACTGGTCGGTTCAGTTCTGTCGAGGCTGGGAGAGCCGATCAACTGGTTCATCCCGTTGTTGGTCTTCAACTTGCTGCTGCCCTTCTTGCGGCTGCGGCCGGAGTTCCAAAAGCCCCTGGATAAGACGGCGGAAATCCTGTTCGATGTGAGCGTGGCTTTTTTCCTGATCGCGGCGGTGAAGGTGGCGGAGGATTATGTGTACCACCGTTTCGATATCCATAAAGAAGGGACCATCAGGACGCGGAAGGTGCTTACGCAATTGCAGTTCGTCCGAAAGCTGGTGGTGGTGTTGATCGTGCTGGTGATCGGTTGTGTCATTTTGCTGAGCTTCAATAGCGTGAGGAAGGTCGGTGCGAGCCTGCTGACAGGGGTGGGCGTGGGGGGCATCATCATCGGTTTTGCGGCCCAGAAATCCCTGGGCGCCTTCCTGGCGGGCTTTCAAATTGCTTTCACCCAACCCATCCGCATCGACGACCAATTGGTGGTGGAAGGGGAATGGGGCAGGGTGGAGGAGATCACACTGACGTATGTGGTGGTGAATTGCTGGGACCAGCGTCGACTCATCCTGCCCATTACGTACTTTATCGAAAAGCCCTTCCAGAACTGGACGCGCAATAGTTCGGATTTGCTGGCCTACGTTATGTTTTACCTGGATTATACGGCACCCATCGAGGCAATACGCGGGGAGCTGGACAGGGTGTTGGAAGGGGAGCCCCTGTGGGACGCCCGAGTGAAGGTGGTCCAGGTGACCGACCTGCGCGAGCACGTGATGGAGGTACGCGTGCTATTGAGCGCGCGGAATGCGGGGCAGGCCTTCGATTTGCGGTGCAGGGTGCGCGAAAAAATCATTGGCTTCCTGCAACAGAAGTATCCCGGTAGCTTGCCCCTTACAAGAATTGGGGGGGAGCGAATTCCTTCTGGTACGCCTGGGGCGCCGTTCCGGTGATCTTTTTAAAAGCTTGGTTGAACGAGGTGAAATTATTGAAGCCGGCGGCAAAACAAACCTGTTTGATGCTGTGCTTTTCTTCTATTAATAGTCTGCACGCGTGGCCAATTCGGATTTCGGTCAAAAACTGGGTATATGTTTTCCCGGTCCTGGAACGAAAATAGCGGCAAAAGGAATTGGGCACGAGTTGGGCGACGCGGGAAACCTCTTCCAGATATATGTTTCGGCGGAAGTGTTGGAGGGTGTATTCGTAAATGGCATTGATGCGCTCGCTTTCTCCCTCCGAAAAGGCAGGTCTGAAACCTAAGGAAGAAAGGAGGTGGGGCCGGGGAAGCGCAGCCAGCTCGCCCAGGGTGCGCAGGAGGTGGAGGTGGCGGTCCAGACCATCCGAATCGTGGATTTGGGCTATCTGGGGGCCGAGTTTGCCCGGAACGCTGATGCCACGGGACGCTTTGTCGAAGAGCGCTTTGATGGGCCTGAGTTCGGGCAGTTCCAGGAAGGAATCGCCCCAAAGGTCCGGGCGAAAATGAATGACGGTGGAATAAGGGGTATCTTCTTCGGGGCCGGGTTGGTCGTATCTCCAGAAGTGGGGCAGGTTGGCGCCGACGAGAACGATATCTCCTGAGGAAAAGCGCCGGATATTGTCCCCCACGAATTGGGTGCCTCCCCCCTTATGAAAGTGAATCAGTTCCAGTTCGGGGTGATAGTGCCAGCGGTTGTTGACCTGGTTGGAGAAGTCCTGCCGAACGCTGAAGGAGTCGTTCAGGCGCCGGGGGACCTTGAGCAGCTCGGGTCGCATATTCACAAATATGCGTCTTTTCGGCTAATCGATGTTAAAATTCTTTAAGTGTCGGATAATTTGATCGGTGGAAAGCACGGGTAAATAGCATTTCTTTGATGAAACGATCGCTATGTCGCAACGAGCGCCCTTGTTTCCTACCGGTAATTTGCTCCCCTTTTCCCTGGTAACCGTGCTTTTCCTGATCTGGGGTATTCCCAGCAGCATGAACGACATATTGATCAAGCAGTTCATGAAGTCCTTCGAGTTGACGCGCTTTCAGGCGGTGCTGGTGCAATCGGCTTTCTACATGGGTTATTTTGTGCTGGCGGTTCCCGCGGGGCTGATCATGAAGCGCTTTTCGTATAAGGTGGGACTGGTGACGGGGCTGCTCCTGTTTTCGCTGGGGTGTTTCCTCTTTTGGCCGGCGGCGGTGGCCGGCAAATATGGGATATTCCTTTTGGCGCTGTTCGTGATTGCTTCGGGGTGTGCTTTTCTGGAAACGGGGGCGAATCCCTTCATTGTGGAGGTGGGGGCGGAAGAAACGGCGGAGCGGCGTTTGAATTTCTCGCAGGCATTCAACCCTTTCGGGACGATTTTGGGAACGATCGTGGGGACGGTGTTTATCTTTTCGGGGATCGAGCACGATCAGGCGCATATCGCGGCCCTGAAGGCGGCGGGAACGTATGATGCTTATCTGCATACCGAAACGATGCGGGTGGTAACACCCTATCTTGTACTGGCCTGTTTTGGGATCGTCTGGGCCATTTGCATGATGCTGACGAAGTTTCCCCGGGTTCGTGACGAGGTGGTTTCGGGGGCTCGCGGACGCTGGCAGGACCTGGGGAAATATCCTCATTTCATCGGCGCGGTGGTTGCCCAGTTCTTTTATGTGGGGGCGCAGGTATGTACCTGGAGTTTCTTCATCCAATATGCCCAGAGTTATACGGGGGTGCCCGAAAAAAC
>CAZJDB010000126.1:0-5218 GCA_964544695.1 uncultured Chitinophagaceae bacterium | reverse complement strand
CGCCTTTTCTTCCATATAGTCCAGGGAATCGCCGAAAATCTTTACGCAAATGGATCCCTTCACCCCCGAGACGGCTTCTTCAACGTTGTCCATGATGGGCTGGGAAAAATTCAGGTCCGCGCCCGGAATTCCCGAGAGGGCCTTGGTCATGGCCGATATCAGTGAATCTTTGGAAATGGCGGGCTTCCATTCCGATTCGGGGTAGAGGGAAATGTCGAATTCGTTGTTATAGAAACCCGTGACATCGGTTCCGTCGTCGGGACGACCGGTCTGGGAGATGACCCGGCTGACCTGGGGAAAGGAAGCCAGCTTGTCGCGCATTTCGTTCGCGATGCTGACCGAGGTGTCCAGGGAGATGCTGTAAGGCAGCGTGGCCCTCATCCAAATGGCCCCTTCGTTGAGCTCCGGCAGGAACTCGGTACCCAGGAATTTGAAAGAATAGAGACCCACAACAACAACCAGACCGGCCACGACCATGGAGCCACGTTTGTTGCGGAATGTAAACCGGAAACCGCGCATGATCGCCCCCGTTACAAAGTGGACGAAGGGGTTGTGGCGCTCCCTGACATTCTTATTCAACAGCACACTGACCATGACCGGCACCAGGGTCAGGGTGAAAATCAGGGCGCCCAACAGGGCGAAGCCCAGGGTATAGGCCAGGGGTGAAAACAGCTTGCCCTCCACCTTTTGGAAGGAGAAGATGGGCAACAGGGCGGTAATGATGATGATCTTGGCAAAAAAAATGGATTTCCCCAGTTCGGCGCCCTTGTTCTTGATCAGGCCCAATTTGGACAGGTTGTTGAAGCGGGGCATGCCTATTTCCCTGGCCTTGGCATCCAGGAGCACGAAGAGGCCTTCCACCATCACGACCGCACCGTCGATGATGATCCCGAAGTCGATGGCGCCCAAAGACAGGAGGTTGGCGGTCATGCCCATCAGGTGCAAACAAATGAAGGCAAACAGCAGGGACAGGGGTATGATGAGGGATACGATGAGGGTAGTCCTCCAATTGAACATGAACAGGGATACAATCAGTGTCACCAGGAGAATGCCCTCGACCAGGTTGTGGAGGACGGTATGCGTCGCAAAATGGATCAGGTCTTCGCGATTGTAAAAGGGCACGATGCGGGTATCCCTGGGCAGCACCTGGTCGTTGAGGTGCTCGATCTTAGCCTTGAGGCGCTGGATGACGTCGTCGGGGTTCTCTCCCTTGCGCATGAGGATGATGGCTTCCACGGCGTCCAGGTTTTCCAGGTATCTCTGCTGATGGACGCTGTCGGCTCCATCCGTCCGCCCTACTTCACCCAGACGGGGCAGGTTGGAAATTTCCACGTCGGACACGTCCTTGACCAGGATGGGGATGCCGTTGACGTTTTGAACAACGATATTCCTGATCTCATTAATGTCGTTGAGCAGGCCGATTCCCCGGACGACGTAGGCCTGGGAGTTTTCCTTGATGACGTCTCCCCCAATGTTGATGTTGCTTTTACTTACGGCATTGTATACATCCAGGGGGCTGATGCCCAAATCGGCCAGCTTTTGGGGGTTCGCCCGAATCTCGTAGGTCTTGACCATGCCGCCGAAGCTGACTATATCGGCCACCCCCGGAACGGCCCGGATTTCCCGGTCGATGATCCAGTCCTGGATGGTTTTCAATTCCCTGGGATCCCGCAGATGGCTTTCCAGGGTGTACCGGTAAATTTCTCCGGTAGGGCCCGTGGGCGGCTGGACCTGGGGAATGATATTGTCAGGAAGGTCAACGTTGGGCAAGAGGTTGTTCACTTGCTGACGCGCGTAGGGATCGGTTACATCGTCCTCGAAAATCAGCTTCACTTGTGAAAGGCCGAAGATGCTGGTGGAGCGGAGACTGGTTTTTCGCTGCACGGAATTCATGACGATCTCCAGGGGGATGGTCACGAATTTTTCCACTTCTTCGGCGCTCCTGCCTGGCCATTGTGTAATGATGGTGATCTCGGTATTGGTGACGTCGGGGAAAGCCTCGATGGGCATGCTTTGGAAAGTAATGATGCCCCATGTCACCAGGGCCGCGGTGGCAAAGAATATAAAGTATTTGTTCTTAAGGGAAAAAGCAAGGATTCGTTTAAGGAACTTATTCATCAGTGAGATTTCCGTGGATGGGCTAAGGACAAAATATATCCAAATTTTCACTCGGGGCCAAAATTATTTCCGGGTTGCGTGCATACTTTATCAAAAGATTATAGGTGTCGTATTTGGGCAGTATGCCCGATGGGCGGTAACTTGCACTTAACTCATCCTCATACCAACCCTGCGTACCCCTGAAGGTGTTGACGCCGACCAATATGACCTATATTAGGACAATTGTTAATGTGACTGCCAGGACTTTGCTCCTGCTCCTTGCCCTGATTGTTTCCACGAGGATGATGGGACAGGTCAGGGTTATCTCCGGAACTGTCGTGGATTCGGCTACCAATGCCCCTTTGGCCAATGCCAGCCTGAAGGTTAAAAACGGCACCAAGGGCACCCTGACCGATTCCACCGGACATTTCAGCCTCGTCGTGGATAACAATGCACGTCAGATCGTTTGCACGTCCACGGGCTACGAGCCCAAAACCATCCGGCTCACCAACAACCCCGAGCAAACTTTCCACGTCCGTATGCCTACAGCTTATGTGTCCATGAGCGAGGTGACGATCAAGTTCAGGAAAAGCAAATACCGGAATAAAAATAACCCCGCGGTGGAGCTGATCCGCGAGGTCATCGACCACCGCGACTCCAACCAGGTCAAGGCCTACCCATTCGCCACCTTTCGGGAATACGAAAGGATGCAGGTATCCTTCGACAACCTCCCCAAACGCCTCACCCAGGGCAAGTTGCTCCGCCAGTACCAGTTCCTGTTCAATAATGTGGACACGGTGAAATTCCCCGGCAAGCGCCTGATCCCTATGTATATTTCCGAGACATTATCGGATAACTATTTCAGGCGCAGACCCGAGAAAAAGAAGACCATCATCGTGGGGCAAAAGAGCGTCAACTTCGGGGAATACGTGGATATGAAGGGCATCAGCAACCTGTTGACGCGCATGTACGAGCCCGTGAACATTTACGACAATAACATTTCGCTGTTCACGACCCAGTTCCTTAGCCCTATTTCCAATGTCGCGCCCACCTTTTATATGTATTTTATCCAGGATACCGTGGTGGAAGATGGGGTAAAGCTGGTCAAGCTGGCTTTCCTGCCTCGTAATCCGGACGACCTGTTGTTCAAGGGGACCTTGTACGTTACCCTGGATGGAAAGTACGCCGTCAAGAAGGTGATCCTGCAGGTGAGCCGTCACGCGAACCTGAACTACGTGCGTGAATTCCGCGTCACGCAGGGTTTTTCCAAGGACAGTTCGGGCCGCTATTTCCTCACTTCGTCTGACATGATCGCGGACTTCGGTTTGTCGATGAATGGAGCGGGCGCCTTCGGTGAAAGGGCCTTTTCGTATTCCAACTACCAGGCGGCGGCGTCTTTACCGGACTCCCTGTTTCGTGGCGCTGCCATCGTTGTCGCCGCACCAGTGGGAGCGGTTCGCCCGGGTACCAAAGGGGAATCGGCCAGGACCAGCGACGTAGCCGGAGGGACCTCTATCCCCGTAGGCGCAGCCGAGCTGAGCGACAGCGCCTGGGCCAAGGCCCGGACGATTCCCATGACGCCCGCCGAAATGAGGGCATACAAAAATGTAGACAGCCTGCAGGGCATGAAATCATTCCATCGCCTGATGGACTGGGTGACCTTGCTGTTTGTAGGATACAAAAAAATCGGGCCCTTTGAGCTGGGACCGGCCTATACCTTTTACACCTTTAACCCCGTGGAGGGATTCAAGCCCCGGATCGGGGCGCGCAGCACGACCCACCTCAGTTCGCGGTATTTCGTGGAATCGTATGTGGCGTATGGGACCCACGACCATAAATGGAAATATTATTTCGGAGGCACCTATTCCCTGAACAACCAAACGATCTATAAATACCCCTTCAATTACATCACTGCCAATTGGCAAAGGGACACCCGGACGCCAGGGCAAATAGATGGGTTCAGCCAGGAAAGCAGCTATTCTTCGATCAAGCGTGGGGATAATACCAAGTGGTTGTACAACGACATTTTCAACCTTAGTTATATCCACGAATTCGGGGATCACCTCTCTTACGATCTCGCGTTCCGGTATTGGCAGCAGCATCCGGGCGGGTCCATCGTATATGCATACGAAACCAATCCCAATCAGTACGACTCGGTTCAGTCCGTCACCACCGCGGACTTTTCCCTTACTTTACGTTGGGCGCCCCATGAGGAGTATTATGAGAGCAAGGGCGGACGCTCCCCTATCGCCAACAAGTATCCCATATTTACTTTCCGGTACGGGCATGGGGTCCAGGGCTTCCTGGGAGGGGAATACAATTACAACTCGTATCACCTGAATATTTATAAACGCGTGTACCTTTCCCCGTTTGGTTATTCGGATGTCACGTTCGACGCGGGGTACCTTGGGGGCAAACTCCCCTTTCCTTTACTCAATATTCCCACGGCCAACCAGTCCTACGCGTACTTCATCGACCAGTACAACCTGATGAATTTCCAGGAGTTCGTCACCGACCATTGGGTGGGACTGGACATTGACCATTATTTCAATGGCTTCTTTTTCAATAAAGTGCCCTTCCTGAAATGGCTGAAACTCCGGGAGGTCATAGAGGGGAAGATCCTTTTCGGGGGGCTGCGCAACGAAAACAACCCGGCTTATACGCCCGACCAGATGCTGTTTCCCACAGCGGATGGGTTGCCCTCCACGTTCCCCATGAACCATGGACCCTATATCGAGGCCAGCGTGGGTGTCACCAACATCCTCAAGTTGATCCGTGTGGACCTGGTGAAGCGCTTTACCTACCTGAATGACCCTCTCATTGCCACCTGGGGAATACGGTTCCGGGCGAAGTTCGATTTTTAGTTCCCCATTGCTTTGAGGAGTGCGGCGCTCCAGGTCATCAGTTTGTCCTGGTTCCTTTCGGGCACGTCGATATACTGGAATCCCGAGTAATTACTAATGACAACCTTTTTCACCTCGCCGGCCGCCAGTTTCCGCAGATCACCCGGGGCCAGGACGTATTCGTGCAGGGGAATGATCCCATAGGTGGAGGCCGCAGTGGCGCCGGCCTGGGTACCGGTAGAATAGGCGGTCACCGTATCCTGGGTCAGGATGAAAGC
>CAZJDB010000125.1:0-13513 GCA_964544695.1 uncultured Chitinophagaceae bacterium | reverse complement strand
TGCGAAAAGGTCGGTCTTTCCTTTTCCATCAGGGCCATCAATACGGGTGGCGACAACTTGCCCGCATATACCTGTTTCATGGAGAACATTGTGGCCAGGAAGGGAAAGCCCCAGGCGTGGACGTGAAACATGGGCGTTAGGGGCAAATAGACGTCATCGCTTCGCAGGGCGCAAGCCCCCCTTTCCATAAAACCGAAGCTGGCTGCCAGGCTCAGGGTATGCAAGACCAATTGGCGGTGGGTAAAGTAGACGCCCTTGGGCTCGCCTGTGGTGCCCGTGGTGTAGAAGGTGGTGGCCACGGCGTCTTCGTCGAATTCTTCGAAGGTGTAGGTCGGTTCGGCTTTATTGAGCGCTATTTCGTAGTCGCTGTCTTCCGTGTCGCTGGCGTATAGGATATGCCGCACCGTGGGCATCTTTCCTTCAAATTTTTCGATGATGGGTTTGAAATCGGTATTGGCGATGAGTATTGTGTCCTCGGCGTGGTTGATGGTATAGAGGATTTGCGCCGGGGAAAGCCGCCAATTGATCATGTGCAGCACATTCCCCGTCATGGGTATCGCGAAATAGGCCTCCAGGTAGCGATGACTGTCGTAATCCATGACGGCGACCGTTTCGCCACCTTCCAACCCAAGGTTTTGTAATACGTTTGCGAGACGGCGTACGCGTTCGTTTAATGTATAGTAATTATAACGGACCAAATCCCGGTAGACGATCTCCCTTTCCGGCTTTACCATCAGGGAATAATCCAGGAGATTCTTTATCAGGAGGGGGGCGCCCTTGAGCGTCGACGCGGGAGGGATCTTCTTGATTTTCATGTCATTAAATTTAATATATTTCATACAATGACAGAAGATACATTTATTGCCTGGTACCTGACCGCCCCGCCCGTGGCCGATGGCGCGCATGACCTGGGGCATTTTGGGCGCGTCTGGCGCATGTGCCGGCGTATCAATGCTCTTGAAGGGGGGTCGGGGGATTTGGTCGTATTGCTGGCGGCCAGTTATTTCCATGACCTGGTGAGCCTGCCGAAGGACCATCCGGACAGGAGTAGGTCTTCGCTTTTTAGTGCCGCCTCAGCTGCGCCTATTCTCTTGTCCTTGGGCTTTCCTTCTGATAAGATTGCTGCGGTTAAACACGCGATAGAGGCGCACAGCTTTTCCGCGGGGATCGTCCCGACATCTTTTGAGGCACGCGTACTCCAGGACGCCGATCGAATGGAGGCGTTGGGGGCCATCGGGATCGCGCGGACATTTTATACCGCCGGGTTTATGCATAGCGCGATGTTCGATGCTTCGGATCCGCTGGGGCATTCGCGGACCCTGGACGATACGCGTTTTGCATTGGATCATTTTTCGCTCAAGCTGCTTGCGCTGCCTTCCCTTATGCAAACTGCCGCTGGACGTTTGATTGCATCGGAGCGGGCGCGGATATTGGTGGAATTCCGGGCGCAACTGGTTGCCGAAATTAGTGCTGACCTTTAGCTATGATGAGAAAAGGGCCGTATTCGTTATAGCCTTCGAGGCCTGTGAGGTCGAATAGGGTGAAAGGGCCGGTGCAATACGGCAGAAGATCTTTCAGAATGTCTTTTTCGATTTTCCTGAGTGGCCAGTTGTTCACGGGCTCGCTGGCTGTGCATTGGTAGCAATAGAGGTTAACGGTCGCTACCTTTCCTTCGAAGCCGGGCGTGCGGTTTATGAGGCTGGCCATGGTTTCCTTGCTGTTGAGGACAGTATGTGCTTCCCCGAACTCCCCATAGGACATCGTTTCGTTTTGGGCATATTGTGTCAAGCGTTCGGCCATATGTCCATTTCGATTTTTGAATACGTCTTTGCACGAACCGGGGTTGTCGATCATGTCTTTAAAATCTTGCCAGTTTGCGCCGAGGTATTGTTGAAGGGCTGGCTCTTTGAGGCCTTTTTGCAGGGCTTTGTTTAGTTCCAGGATATGGTCGCAATCGGGTTTTTGACTGGTATCGTTTTTAATCAGGTCGATATAGGTTCGGATGGATGTCGGCGGGGTCGTTTCGGGCATCAGGAATTTCAATGCGGCCAGATAGGATTTGGGTCGCTCGAAATCCACCCCCCATTCGGTTATCCATTCCTTCCTAGGCAGCGTATGGTTATAATCATACAACAATTTCCAAAATCTCGGGCGAAAGAGGGGGAAGCTGGTATCTCCGGTTTCCATATAACGGCGCCCAAGAATGTCCACTCCCCTTCCTACTTCAAAGAAGAAACGCGTCGTTCCAAAACGTTCGTGGAGGAAGGTGAGCCATACCATGGGCAGGCGTTCGTAAATTTCCAGGGCGTGCGATCCGCCTTCCGCCTGGAGAACGAGGTGGTAGTTCTTCAGCGTTTCCACCAGGGAGTCCTGGGTCCTTCGGTCGAAACCGCTATCCAAAGTGAAGGAATAGTGGTGCGTGCTCAGGTATAGGAGGGCGGCGATGAGGGGCTTCATTTCTTACCTGTCCATTGAAAATTGCGAATGCCGATGGCTGAAAATATGATGGTGTATCCTATACTGACCAGGAGGGCGATGGTCATCTCATTCGTCCATGCACCCGCCTTCATGGAGGCCGCAATGACTCTTTTGACCGTCCCGTAGGGTGACCAGAGTACGACCTGCTTAATGGGCTCTCCCAGCCTTCCGCTTTCCCCAAATAACCCAACTACGATAAAGGCAAAATAGACCAGCCGGGTTGTGGAAAATACGGTTTCGGGGTTGATGATCAGGGCCACGATCACCTGTCCAAGGCTAAGGAATACGGCGCCACCGATAATGGAGGTGAGCGTTCCCAGCAAGTATTCCGTAGTACCCAATTGAATATGTGACTTGTAATCCCCAACGATAAATACGCTCACTGTGACCAATAGGATCATGATGAGCTGTACGAGCAAGCGGCTGAACATGATGGCCCAGGTGGGCACGGGCGCCACGCGGAGGCGTTGAAATATCCCCTTCTCCCGGTCCCTGGCCAGAGAATTGGTATAGCCCATGAGTCCCACGGCGATCAGGCCTAATGTAATGGAGGTAGACAATGCAAAAGGTCCCGGCACCGTATTCTGAAAAGTCAGGAGGATCATGATGGGCACGATCAGGACCAATATGAAAGAACGGCGGTTCCGCCACTGGGTCGTCATATCTGCGCGAAACAACGAACGAAGCGCGGTTTGCGAAGTAGGAATAGCGGTTGTCATGCTCGTATGGTTTTACCGGTTAGTGCAATGAATACGTCTTCCAGGGTAATTTTACCTCTCCTGGAAACGCTGATGACTGCCGGATCATTGCGATGTTTTTCGATGACGTTCTGAGGAGTATCCACCAGGAGCACTTTTCCGTGATCGATGATCCCGATCCGGTCGCAAACCAATTCGGCTTCTTCCATGGAATGCGTAGTCAGGAGGATGCCATGGCCCTTTTCGCGCATGGCCTCGATCCGTTCCCATAACTGACGGCGGGACTGGGGATCCAGGCCCGTGGTCGGCTCATCCATCAGCACCAGGGGTGGATGATGGATGGTGGCGATCAATAAAGATATCCTTTGTTGCTGGCCTCCGGAGAGTTGGCCATACCTCTTGGTCGCGGAGTCTTGTAACTCGATTTCTTTTAAGAGTTTTGGTATATCTATAGTATGCAGCCCATATATCCCTGCATACAATTGAATGATCTCGGTTACTTTTAATTCCGACTGGAAACTAGTGGCTTGAAGCTGAACGCCCATGGATGCTTTGGCGAGGAGGGGTTTTTCTTTGATGTCGTACCCCGCCACGCGGATACTGCCGGAGGTTGGTTTCAGGAGCCCTTCCACGGCACTGAGGGTGCTCGTTTTCCCCGCGCCGTTAGGACCCAGGAGCCCGAAGATTTCTCCGGGAAGTACATCAAAGGAAACATCCTGGACGGCCCTGAAGTCGCCATAGCGGACATTCAAACCCTCCACCGAAAGAATGGGAAATGGTTCCATGGTTGCAATTTGGGTCTAAGATACTGGCAATGATTTTATGGTTTTTACATTTGCGACCTATCGGGGATTTTAAGGGTCCAACCTGAAAACGTCGCCGTTGAGGGTTACTTCGGCACTTTGGCTGTCTTTTCCCGGCTGACCGCCACCTATGAAAATCTCCACTTTACCCGGCTGCTCTGTCCGGTTGCCTTGTTCGTCCACCTGGGATAGCCTGCGGGGGTCTAATTGGAGGGTTATGGTTTTGCTTTCTTTTGATTTTAGGTGTATTCTCTTAAACCCTTCCAGGGCTTGGATCGTTTTTCCACCCGGATGGCGGACGTAGAGCTCTACAACCTCGTCCCCATCTCTATCGCCGGTGTTCGTGACGGTCACGGTGACAGGTAAGGTTTGGCCGGTTTGTTGTGTTGTGGGGATGCTTAGGTTGCTATAGGCGAAGGTCGTATAGCTCAAGCCATAGCCAAAGGCGTAGAGCGGTTCTCCTTTAAAGTATCGGTAGGTGCGACCTTCCATGCTGTAATTATCAAAAGGAGGCAATTGGTCTACCGACTTGTAAAAGGTGACGGGTAATCGTCCCGCCGGGTTATAGTCTCCGAAAAGGACGTCCGCCAGGGCTGTTCCTATGGCTTCCCCCCCATACCAGGCATTAATGATGGCGGGCAGGTGGGCCGATTCCCATTCGGTGCTCAGGGCGCTTCCGGTCATTAAAACCAGGATTACGGGTTTGCCTGTTTTATAAAGCTCTTGCAGGTAACGTGTTTGGATTTTGGGCAGTGCGATGGAAGTGCGGTCGCCCCCACTGAAGCCTTCTATCTTGACGGGCATCTCTTCACCTTCCAGGCGGGGGGAAATACCGCCTACGTATATGATGACGTCGGCGTCCTTGATGTTTTGGCTTACTTGTGGCGTATCATTGCCTACATAGTCTGTCCCTTTTTCGTAGTAGACTTTGACTCTGCTTTTTATGCCCTCAAGTACCGTAACCGTGTGATCCGGAAAACCATTATAGTTTCCCAGGACGGCAATACTGTCATCTGCATTGGGTCCCAGGACGGCAATTTTATGGATCTTATTTGGGTCCAGGGGAAGTAGGTTATTCTCGTTTTTGAGGAGGACGATGGACTCCCGCGCCATGCGTAGCGCCATGGCCTTGTGCTCCGGGGTCAGGACCTGGCTCATGGTGATTGTATCGTAGGGGACATTCCTGTCAAACATCCCCAGGCGGAATCGGATTTCCAGCAGGTGGGTCACCGCGCTGTCTATTTTGCTTTCAGGAATCAGGTTATTTTTCACCGCATCGATTAACGAACGATAGGAGCTTCCGCATTCCACATCCGTTCCATGGATCACGGCATCGGCGGAAGCGCTTTGCGCATCGGGGTTTGTCTGATGTCCGCCCTGCCTGTAAAAATCGTCGATGGCCCCGCAATCCGAAGTGACGTAACCATGGAACTTCCATTTGTTATACAGGATATCCGTCATCAACAAGTCGTTACCGCAGCAAGGTTGTCCACCCAGGGCATTGTAAGCGCACATGACCGAAGCCACATGCGCGTCGACCACCAGGGTCCGGAAAGCAGGCAGGTACGTATCCCACAGGTCATACGGGCTGATTTCCGCATCGAAGGTGTGGCGCGTAGACTCCGGGCCACTGTGGACCGCGAAGTGCTTGGCGCAGGCCGTGATCTTCAGGTAGCGTGGATCATCGCCCTGGAAGCCCCGTACCAGGGCCATCCCCATTCGTCCCGTCAGGTAGGGGTCTTCCCCGTATGTTTCCTGTCCCCTGCCCCAGCGGGGGTCCCGGAAGATATTGATGTTCGGACTCCAAAAGGTCAGGCCCTGGTAGATACCCCTTTTGCCCTGTTTTTTATATTCTGCGTGGATGGCTCTCGCCTCTGTTGAAACCATGTCGGCCATTTTTTGGAGGGCCTCTTCGTCAAAGGTGGCGGCGTTGCCGATGGCCTGGGGGAAAACGGTGGCTTTGATGCCGGAGCGCGCGACGCCGTGCAGCCCTTCGTTCCACCAGTTATAGGCGGGGATGCCCAGGCGGTCTATGGCTTGTGACTGGTTCATCATTTGGCTGACCTTTTCTTCCAGGGTCATCTTTTTTTCTAACGCCGCGGCTCTTTGTTCGAAGGTCGAATCCTGTGCCTGTGCGGTGGACGCGGCGATCATCGCGATGATGAATAGCTTAATATTTGTCATAAGGCCTATCTTCTTTTGCACTGCCGAAATGTTTGTTAGGGGTCGCACCCATGGTTATTTTCATTGTGCCCCCTTTCATTATATCCTCATGCGTAATATAGCTTTTCGTATAGGGCTTACCGTTCCATTCTACTTTTTGAATGTACATGTTGTTTGGCCCGTTGCCGTCCGTTACCACCGTAAAGGTTTTCCCTCCTTCCAAATGTATACTGGCCTTATCGAACAAGGGGCTTCCCAGGGCATACATCCCGCTGGCAGGGAAGACCGGGTAAAAGCCCAGGGCGCTGAACACATACCAGGCGCTCATTTGCCCGCAGTCCTCATTGCCGCTGAGGCCGTCGGTGCTGTCCCGGTAGAGATTCTGGCAAATGAACCTGGCCTTTTCGGCGGCTTTCCACTGCTCACCCGCATAACTATATAAATAAATCGTCTGGTGCCCCGGCTCGTCGCCATGCGCATATTCCCCGATCAGCCCGCTGATATCCGGGGGCGCATTGGGATCCGGGGGCGCGGTGATAATAAAAAGGGAATCCAGCTTTTCCAGGAACCCATTATCCCCGCCCAACAGATGGATGAGGCCGCTTACGTCTTCCGGAACCAGCCAAAGGTATTGCCATCCATTGCCCTCGCTCAGGTCTCTGCTCCAGGGCTGTGAAGATTTTTGGGGATCGAAGACAGGATTCCAACTGCCGTCGGCTAGTCGTCCTCTGAAAAAGCCCACGTTTTTGTCGAAATAGAGCTTATAATTCTGGAAGCGCTTGTGGAAATATTTGTAATCCGTATCCTTCCCCATCGCTTTGGCCATCAAAGCCACGCTTGCATTGCTGATCGAATACTCCAGGGCCTTGGCAACCGACTCCCCTACTTTGTCGGATGGAATATAAGTATCCACCTTATCGTACCTCAAGCCCATTTTATTCAGGTTCATCGTATTCTTTTCGGCCTCGAAAGCAAGCGAGGCATCGTATTTCCTATACCCTTTCAGGTAGGCCTCTGCCAACACCTGCACACTGCTCACTCCCGGCATCGTATACGTCTCATTGCCCTCCAGGTGCCAGATGGGCATCATGCCCTGCTGCTGATAGATAGCCAGGAAGGACTGGATAATGTCGTTGACGCGCTCCGGTTGGATCAGGGTATACAGTGGTTGCAGGGCGCGGTAGGTATCCCACAGGGAAAACACCGAATAATTTTGGAAGGGCGCATGGGGATATACCTTCTTGTCCGTTCCCCGGTAATCCCGGTCATGGTCATTGTACAGGGAAGGATCGATCATCGTATGGTACAGCGCCGTGTAAAAAACGCGCTTGTTAGTGTTGCTTTCGGTCTCGATTTTGATTTTCTCCAACTCGGCCTCCCATTTCTCCTCGGCCTTTGCTTCAATTTTGTTGAAATCCCAATCGGGTGTTTCTGTATCCAGGTTGTCCAGGGCGTTGTCCGAGCTCACCGGCGAAATGCCGACTTTAAGTTTTACTTTGCCGGGACTTTGCTCCCACGTGATCAGGGCCTTGATGGCATTGCCTTTGCCTTTTTTGCCGTCTATTTTTGTACTATCGTTGAAGATGTTTATGTCTTTTATTTCATGATCGCATCGGATGACGAAGTATACCCTTTGATCATGAGCCCATCCGGTGGACATCCGGTACCCCTTTAATGTATGCGCATCCACCTGGTGGATGTATGTATCGGTCGCACTATCCTGAACGCCCTGTTGCAGATCGATGAGTATATGGGCCTCCTTGTTTTGCGGAAAATGATACTTATGGAACCCTACCCTTTCAGTGGCCGTTAGCTCCACGTCTACGTCGTAATCGTCCAGATGGACTGCGTAGTACCCTGGTTTTGCGTGTTCTTTTTTATGTTGAAAGAGGCTGCTGTAGCCTCTTTCCGTTTGGGTTCCCCGGTTGATTTTGGCTGGACCCGTGGTCGGCATGATCAGGACATCCCCCAGGTCGCCTATTCCCGTTCCGTTGAGGTGCATCTGTGAAAAGCCGATGATCACGCTGTCCGCGTAGTTGTAGCCCGAACACCAGTCCCAGCCTTCGGGGATATTTTCTGGTCCCACCTGTACCGCGCCAAAGGGGACACTTGCGCCTACGAAGACGTGGCCGTGGCCGCCGGAGCCGATCATGGGGTCGACGAAGGAGATGAGGCGCTGCGCAGGGGCTTGCCTTACGGCGATTATGAGGGCGATTGCGAATAAGGTCTTATTCATTACGGAAAGATAGGGAGCTCACAGGATATCTTTAGGGCTCACTTATAAATTTTCTTGTATAAATAGAAAAAGGGCTGGTAAGCCCTTTTAAATATTAATGCGATTATTGCAGATTGGGTGAATCAACCAATATCTGTATCTTTTTGTAATTTTTTCATTTTAGGAGGTTTTACGTTTGTTTAGGATCATTTTAATGGGCCAAACTTTAACCCGTAAGCAAATTTACCCATTTTTACCTGACTTTCATCGTTATATTCTTTAGAACCTACCTTTACCAATCCAGTTAATCCATGTCGTAGACTGACCTTAACTGCTATGGCTTTAGCATCTTGAGCTAAAATTTCTTCCAAGTTTTCTGTGGTTCGAACTTTTACAGCATAGGGAGCATTTTTTCTTATCCAACTCGGTCTATAACCTGGAATTTTTCTGATAGAACCTTCAACAAGTGAAAGAGAAATTTGTCGAGTGTTCATTTGACCTTTACCCGCAGGATAATAATCAATTTGGAGTAATTCAACGTTTACATCATAAGCACTAAAAAGTGAGATATTAATCACTTTAATAAAATAATAAAAGGAGGGATCGGCATTAGCAAATTTCCCTTTACATACAAAAGGGCTGATAACAATCTTCGGTTTAAACATAATAAGTACTAGAAACAAAAAAATGAATGAACCGATTAAGCTGCATAAAACATTTAATATCATTTGATGTATAGTCATCGTCTTACTTGTTTTTCATTACGAGGACTATCAGAATGACTATGTTAATTTCAACAGCCAATATTTGTCCCATGAATAACCAATGTAGCCTATAGGATAGCATTTCTTCCCTCCCCAGCCGAGTTTTGGGCAATTTATTCAAGTTTTATTTCTTTAATAATAATTGTATGTACAAAAATAGAAATTATCTTAAACAAAAAAAGAAATTTTTGGTATCGAAACCAACACCGGCCAAAGGTTTTACCTATTCTACCCGCATTTTACTATAAGTTCCTATTTAAGCTAAACAAATCTTCCCCAACGCATCCAGTCAGATTTCGTCCTGCGCTTTTTCACAATACCTTTATACAATATGAAATACCTCCTGCTTCACCTAACCTTACTGCCGCTGGTAAGCGTTGCCCAGCTCGTTCAACGATTCGACAACTCGAATTATAAGGCGCTCTATTTTTCAGAGGCCAGTAAGCTCATTGCCGAAAACCCTGGTATCCTTGTGCTGGACGTTCGGTCCCCGGGTGAATATGCCGATACCAGTAGTTATTCCTCGGCCAATATCGGACGCTTGAAAGGAGCGCGCAATATTTCCATCGACTCGATTGAAAATCATTTTCAAGAAATCGAAGGGTACAAGAATAAACCCATCCTGGTGTATTGCTCGCACAGCCAACGCAGCAGGATGGTCAGTAAATTTCTGGGGGGCCAGGGTTTTACGCAGGTGTACAGCCTCAACGGCGGCATGTCTCTGGTCAATAAATCCACCGAAAAAGATTTCCCGGGGATGGACAGCATGTATATTTCCGGCCATCCCTATACACTTGTCCAGGGAGCCTCGGCCTGCGACTTTTTGTCTCAAACGGGCATTGTGGTTGTGGACCTAAGGCCTTCTGTCCAATTCAATGGGATGGATAGCACTCTGAACAACAATATCGGCAGGCTCAGGAATTCAATCAACATTCCAGCCGATTTGCTTTCCCATCGCATGTCCGAACTTGTCGCTTTTAAAGATAATCCCCTGTTGCTTGTAGGAGCGGAAACCAAGGTAAGTACCGATGCCGCTATCAAGCTGAAAGCTGCGGGTTTTACCAAAATCTTCGTCCTGTATGAGGGACTATTCGAACTCATATCATACCTACCCTCCACGTCTCCACTGAGAGACCGTTTTTTTACGGGCTTGCCCCCTTATTTTGAAATCGGCTCCCGAGAAGCCATTGGGCTAGTCAAGAATAATCCATCCCTGGAAATCCTGGACCTAAGGAACCCCCGCGAATTCGCTAATAAATCGGATACCAATTACCATAATGTAGGGCACATTAAAAATGCAATCAACCTTTATCTGGACGACCAGGTCCGGGAGCAGTTACAACATACCCCCCGAAACACACCCATCCTGGTCTATGCTGATGCAATGGACGGCTCCTGGGGGCAAGTGACGGACCCTAACCGCGTCTGCCAGTGGCTTTGTTCCCAGGGTTTCAAGCAAGTATACTTTTTACGTGATGGGATTTATTACATGGTTTGGTCGGTTACTAATGTTGAAAACTGCCGGGATGGGTTCGACATACTGGTAAATCATTCAGGGTTATTTTGATCTGCGGTGTAGCTGACTATCCCATTTTCTACTTTGGCGACTACTCCGATTCCTACATCTGTGAAGGGAATTGATATGCTATAGTCGATGGCAACTCCGCTTTTGTCTATTTTATCCACCTCGGGGTACATCAGTATGCCATATTTTCTAAGGCTGTTATCGAGGAGGGGGGCAAAATCATCCTTTTCTATTTCTATTTTGCTTTTCGGTATACTGTTAATAAATACTTCTACGGTACTCCTCATATTCCAGGCACGGAAAGAATCGAGCTGCACTTCTTGAAGGTATTTATTCGGGATAAGGAAGTCGCTGCCATGTATGACCTCCATTTTCACCCGAACACTGATGGTATCCCTTCCGACAATGATGGAAGAATCCAGGATAGATTCTTTCTGAACACTATCCCGGAATTCTTCAACTATATCACTGATCCCCGGGCCGGTATTGTCGGTCGTGTCAATAGACGGCTTTTGAGGGGCATATTGTGGGGACTTAGAGGGTTGGTTATTGCAGGAAATCACCCCAAAAAGCAACCCGATTAATATTAATCTATTCATCCCACATGTTGTTTTCATAAGTATTATGAAGATTTGACGCCATTTCCTTTTTTGTCAGAATAATCAATCTCTTTCTTCTCTTCATAGAGTACGCTTTTGGGGAAATTATCCAGGCGACAATTTTCTTTGTCTTAGCATTTGAAATTGCTATTTCTTCACCCGCCTGAATCCTTTGAAATATTTCTTTAAACCTGCTCCTACACTCTGTCATAGTTACGATTTCCATATAAAAATATTTTAAAAATGGGGCGTTTCAATAATTCAGACGCCCCATTGGTTCAATAAATAATTCATTTTCCAACTTTAACCATTACCTGAGTAAATGTCGACCGCTCCTTTGGACAGGTGCCCTTTGGGGCCGGTCTTTTGCTTTCCAAATAGGCCGCCCGGGAAACGGTGATCCCTCCAAACCTCTGCCAGCCATCCTTAATCAGGTTATCGATTTTAAAATATAAATATTCAAAGTCTGTAGTCGTCAGGGCGACATAATCTATTACCGTCTCCATAATTCTTTGATTTTATCTTTTCTTAATCTGCACCTTTCCGAGTCCACTATTTTTCAACTTTAATTAATGCTTGAGAATAGGAAAATGTAGGCGTTACTAAAAATGGAATAAAGAAGATTTTCCACTCTTTCTTAAATCGAATAAAGTCAACCGAAACCCCGCCCAGGGGTTTCCAATCGCCACTAAGTAAATAATTGCCAACAGTGTCCTGAAATTCCTTCAATTCCTCTTCCGTAGTAACTACGTTCGTAATTACTTTGTAATCAATAATCTGATTCATACAACACTTTTTTTACTAATGATTAATTCCTGTCTAATTCGCCGGGGTTTTTCGGCTGCCTCGGTCCAGCCATTCACTTGCACATAGATTTTTGATTTTAATGGTTATGAAATTTATTTCTAAGCATGCTTTTTCGGTATTGTATCATATTTAATTTCACCATTGTAGTTTCTGTACATGTATTCGCCTTTAGCGTGGTAAAAGAAACTGGTGTCGTTTCGGGTTATGATGACGAAGAAGGTGTGGCGTTTGAAAAAATCTCTTTTTGAGTGTATTAAACTATCAGATAAACTTGCATATGAGATTGCATGCCTCTTGACGAATATTTGTCCATTTTTAATAAATTTTGATGTCTCTCTTGGTATGTAAAATGAAATGGCGCCAGGGGCCTTAAATCCATTCAAATCATTCCTATCTAATACAATACACATAAGATTCGGATCAATTTTTTTAACACTCACTGTATCATATGATGAAGGAATCTTTATATATATTATATCACTGTTATCAGTGTTTTGCCCCCACAATTCAATTCCACCAACTATTATTAGTAGCAAAAAAAATATGCTTGTTAAAGATCTATTCATGGTTATAATTTTTTCAATCTTGACATTTTCCACCCTCATTAAGCTCTTGCCAATAAATTTTAAAATTTGAATCCAGCCCTTTCTCCACCACCTCCTCCTGATAAAAAACCGACCCCTCCAACCCCATATACATCAACGCCTCATAAGGCGCCAAGCTATCCCCTACCGATGCATAAGTAGTCTTATAATAGGCACGGACAAAGTCCTGGAGCGCCGTGGCAAGTTGGGATATGTTTTCCACCATCCAATCGTGCTCGACACTTTGCCAGATATTATTGGACTTGGATTCAGATTCAAAATAGGTGGCCAGTTGGGCGAGGGTCATATCGTCAATGGATGTGGGCCATTGAGAAATAGGTGCCTCGCCGAAGGTCTCCAGGGCTTTTTGTCTCAATTTAGCATGAAATGCTTCATGAATGAAGGTGCTGGCGAGGTAGATACGGGAATAGTCGCTATCATCGGCTTCGTCTCCATTGAGGATAATCTGAAAATTGTTGTTCCCCTGGTATATGGTTTTTCCATCTACGCCGAGGTTGGGGGCAACGGAGAAGGTTACGTTGTAGACTTCGTTGTCGGAGAAGGAAGATAAAATAGACTTGAGGCCGTAGGCGAGGCTGGGGCTCATGAGATGGTTGTAGACGCATGCGATGATGGGGTGTTGGGTAATTGAGGTATCGGGTATGATGGACTGCACGAGGGAAGGGTTGGACGAGGATCCGGTACCGCCGCCCGCTATGAGGTAGTCACCGGGGACGGGAGAACCCGGGGCAGGAGTGGTTGGTGTGCTCGCGCCGGGGCCGGTGCAGTCTTCAGTGGTATAGACATAGGTGCATTCGGTGGGGCCGTCGCCAATAGAACTACAAGCGTACCAGTCAGTTTCGGTACACACCTCCGT
>CAZJDB010000124.1:0-14172 GCA_964544695.1 uncultured Chitinophagaceae bacterium | reverse complement strand
AAATGGTTCCTCTACGGCCTCATTATCGTTTGCAGTTGGCTGATGATATCGGGCCTTCCCATGCTGAGCCTGAAATTCAAGACGTATGCTTTCGGCGCCAACTGGGCCAAATGGCTCCTCATCGTTCTGGCAGCCCTAGCGGCGGGGTTTCTTCGTTGGGTGGCGGTTCCATTCGTGTTTGGGGCGTACGTGATTCTTTCCATCGTGGCCGGGAAGCGTGCGACGGCGTGACCGATTTTTCCCGTAGTTTTGGCGCTTAAATTTTGGGAATGACCTATCACATTCAAATCAAGGTAATGCCCCTCAAGGAGCTCCTGGATCCCCAGGGGAAGGCCGTGCTGGGTGGCCTGCAAAACCTGGGCCTCTCCCCGGTGCAGGATGTCCGGATCGGAAAACACATTACCCTCCGGTTGGAGGCGGGTTCCGAGAAGGAAGCCAGGGCGGTTGCCGAAGATGCGTGCAAAAAATTACTCGCCAACCCCGTCATGGAGTTTTACGACATAGAATTGATCAACTGATCCCGGGTGTTGTATATCGTTCCATCCCCCATAGGCAACCTCCAGGATATGACCCTTCGCGGTTTGGAGGTGTTGCGCCAGGCGGATTTGATCCTCGCCGAAGACACCCGGACTTCGGCAAAGCTCCTGCAGCATTACCAGATTCAAAAGCCCGTTTCTCCCTATCACCAGCACAACGAGCATAAAGTGGTCCATCACCTGGTAGACCAATTGGGGGCCGGAAAAACGATGGCCCTCCTGACCGATGCAGGCACGCCCGGGATTTCGGATCCTGCTTTCCTCCTCATCCGCGAATGCATCCGTGCGGGGATCCGGGTGGAATGCCTGCCTGGCCCAACCGCTTTTGTTCCCGCCCTGGTGAACAGCGGCCTTCCCCTCCATCGCTTTTGCTTCGAGGGTTTCCTGCCACTCAAGAAGGGGCGACAGACGCTGTTGAAGCAGTTGGCCCTGGAAGAAAGGACCATGGTCTTCTACGAATCCCCCATGAGGCTGGTGAAGACCCTTCAGGAAATGGCCACGTACTTTGGCGCGGACCGGCCCTGCTCGGTCAGCCGCGAGCTTAGCAAAATCTTCGAGGAAAATAAAAGGGGTACGCTGGCGGAGGTCGCCGCATATTTTTCAGAAAAAGGCGTTAAAGGAGAAATCGTCATCGTCGTGGGCGGCGCTGCGTAGCGGCCGTCGCGGCCCGGCCGGCACAGCGCGCCGATGGACGTGGCGCGAAAATTGCTAAGTACACCTTTTGAAATAATCGTTTATGTACAAGTATGTAGCACTACTATTGATGATCCCCGCCTTCACGGTCAGCGCGAGCGCACAATTCCGAAAGATCCCCGCCGAAGTGACCGATGCCTTCCGGCAGCAGTATCCCCAAGCCTCCGGCGCGTCCTGGACCGACAAGCTTTCCTATTTCCAAGTGGAATTCAAGATCGACAGCGGCAGCCAGTATGTGGCCCGCTATGACAGCAAGGGCGCATGGAAATGGTCGGAACAAAACATTACCGCCGACCGCCTGCCCGCCCCTGTAAAGGATGGGTATGATAAAAGCAAGTACACGGGTGATTGGCAGGTAAAGCAATACACGGTACTCTACTATCCGGGAAATATTATGAAATTCCGCCTCATGGTCCGAAAGGGAGGGATCCAAAAGAAATACCTGGTCTTCGATTCCAACGGGAAGCTCCTTGACGACGGCGCGACGTTCTAAAGTGGGGACCGCGGTGGGCCGGTGAAAACCGGGACCGCTCAACAAAAAATGGGGGCCTGAAGGGCCCTTTTTTTTATCTTAGGCCCTTCATAACTTATACTACCACATGAACAAAGCGGTCTTTTGTCTTTTCCTCCTGCTTTGCGGGCAAGCGCAAGCCCAAATCAACAAAGTCGCATCGCCGACGGAAGAATCCCGCCCCGCCTGGGATCGCTGGCAGCAACGCGTCAAGTATACGATGCACGTGAACATGGACGTTACCACGAACCGGTTCACCGGAAAACAGGAGCTGGAGTATTACAACAATTCGCCGGATACCCTGGAACGGGTGTTCTACCACTTATATTGGAATGCCTTCCAGCCGGGAAGCGAAATGGACGTCCACAGCCGGGAGCTGGGAAAAATCGAGTTGGGGGAAGACCGGCACGGGAACCCTATCCGCGATTGGGACGGGCGCGTCCGGGATCGCATCGAACACCTGACGCAGGACCAGATCGGTTACCAGAAGGTGCTTAGTCTGTCCATGAACGGCAGACCTCAGGCATATACGGTCCAGGGCACCATCCTCATCGTGAACCTGGATAAGCCCATCCTGCCGCATAGCAAAGCGACCTTCGACATGAATTTCGAGGCCCAGGTGCCCATCCAAATACGGCGCAGCGGCAGGGACAACTCGGATGGCGTGCGCTACAGCATGAGCCAATGGTATCCCAAGATGTGCGAATACGATTATGAGGGCTGGCACCCTACGCCCTATGTGGCCCGTGAGTTTTACGGGGTATGGGGGGATTATGACGTGGACATCACCATCGACCGTCATTATATGCTGGGCGGAACGGGGTATCTCCTGAACGCTTCCCAGATCGGGTATGGATACGAAGCGCCGGGAACCAAGGTAGCCCGACCCGACGGGCCCACCCTCACCTGGCGGTTCAGCGCCCCGAACGTGCACGACTTCATGTGGGCCGCCGATCCCGATTATGTCCACCTGGTCCGTAAGGTTTCGGGAGGTCGTACCATCAACGTCCTGTATAAGAAAAACACGGACCTGCTGACCCAGGCCTTCAATGCCCTCCCTGATTCGATGAAGGTGCATTACGAAATGGATCCCAAGAAATACATCGACGAGAATGACCGGCGCTGGACTGAAGTTGCCGATGCGGCGGTCAAGGTATTGCCCTATATCGAAAAGCGTTTCGGGCCCTATCCCTGGAAGCAATATTCCTTCATACAAGGCGGGGACGGAGGCATGGAATATCCCATGAGCACGCTCCTGGTCGGCCCTTCGCTGGGCGGCGCTTTCCACGAATGGATGCACAGCTGGTACCAGGGTATGCTCGGCACCAACGAGAGCATGTATCCCTGGATGGACGAAGGCTTTACGACGTATGCGGAAGGAGAGGTGACTGCTTACTACCGTTCCCTGAACGGTCACGACAATACACCGGCTCCCGTGATGGGTCAGGCGCCGACCAATCTTCCCCTGCACCAGTCGGGATCCTACCGGGGGTATTTCCAACTCATGAAAAGCCCGTATGCGGAACCCCTGACCACGCACGCGGACCATTTCAATACGAACTACGCCTACAGCATTTCCTCCTATTCCAAGGGAGCCATGTTCATTTGCCAGTTGGGGTACATCATCGGCGACTCGCTGAGGGATCAGACCATGCTGGAGTACTACCGCCTCTGGAGGTTCAAGCATCCCAATGCCAATGATTTCGTGCGCGTGGCGGAGAAGGTGAGCCACCTCAAACTGGATTGGTACAAGGAGTATTGGATCAGCACCATCAAGACGATCGACTATGGTATCGACAGCCTTTGGGAAGACAACGGGAAGACGAGTATCCGCCTCAAACGCGTGGGACAAATGCCCATGCCCATAGACCTGCAGATCACTTACCAGGATGGGACCACCGAGTTGCTGTATGTGCCCATGGACCTGATGTTCGGGGCAAAGCCGGCCGAGTCTTCGGAAACCCCCAGGACGGTCTTCGATCCTTGGCCCTGGACGAACATGACGTATACGGTCAGCACCATGCGCCACCTCCGGGACATCGTCCGGGTGGAGATCGATCCTACCCAGCGCATGGCGGATGTGGACAGACGCAACAATGTATTGGAGCTTAAGTGGCAGTAACCCTGCGTACCAGCAATACAAGGACGCATAGGTAATAGGGGATGTACAGCCGGTCTGCAATGATCGGCTGCAGCGCGAAGCGCACGACGATCACCCCCAGCAAGGTCAGTGCCAGGCGTCGGTCGAAACCCGGAGAAACCAGACATCCGAGGGCCAGGAATAAAAACAGGTAAGAGTAAAACAACCCGGTCATGAGGTGCGATTTCACCAGGGCCGCGTAATCGCTGAAGTGAAAGGAGGCGTGGTAAGCATAGTCCAGGTTGAGCGATTTGGCAAACGTTGGGTAATACAAAATGCTCCACCCGTAAGGAAGACCTGAAGCTGCCACGGCCAGGTAGGCCAATCCCAGGCAGGCGCCCATCCACGCAAAGCGTTTGAGGGGTACCGTTAACGCCAGGAGCGCCACGGCAGGTAAAACGTTATCGATCCTTGCAAATACGGCTAAAAGGAACAAGGCGAAGGCTGCAAGCATGGGCCCTTTTTCTAAAATAAAATACAGCCCCCCCAACATCAGGAATGCCGACAATCCGTCGGGTGAGGAGGTCCGAGCCATTTCCCACATAGGCGCCGTCACCATGACCAGCGCGCAAAACAATTCAGCACCGGGAAGGTACTTCCGCGTCCACACAAGCAACAAGATACCTATGCCGATATAGCCAAGTAGGGAAGGCAGCACGGTAGCCCCGATCAGTGGAACGCCGAGGTGATAGCACACATACACGAGACCCGTGTACAGAGGCTTCACCGAATAATAAGGCATTTGCTGCGCGAACGAGGCGGCGTTGGCGGCCATTTCCCGGCGATAAGGCAGGCCCCCGTCGCTCAACAGCGCATACGTCTCCGGGGATAGGTGCGTCCGTGCGAGGCTGTAAACCGAATCGTGAGAAGCGGGGCCGAGGACAACCGCCATATAAGGCAGCATGTCCCAATTGTAAGAGGGCCTGCGGAAAGCATAGAAAGCAACGAGCCCGATGAAGACTACATATGCGAGCAACAGCACTTTCTGCTTCACGGTCGAATTTTCCCAAATATATGTGTTTGCGCGGAAGCGAATCTCAGCCCAGGACCTTCTCTTCCACTATTCCGTTGGAATCCACCAGGAGAGTGCCCTGGACATACTTTTCGCCGTGCTGCGTTTCGTCCAGGCCCACCATTTCTTCCTGCTTGGTGACGCGCAGGGGTGACAGCACATTGATCAGTTTGAAGATTCCGAAAGAGACAATGAAGCTATAGGAAACGACGACCGCCAGACCCTTCAACTGGGCCCAGAACAGTGCGGTTTCCCCGAAGGCAAGGCCATTGGCGCCAGCGGGATTGATCAACTTGCTGGCGAAGATGCCGGTCAGGATCATGCCCACGATACCACCCAGCCCGTGGCAGGGGAAAACGTCGAGGGTGTCGTCCACCGCCGTCTTGGATTTCCAATGTGCGGCCACGTTGGAAACCAGGGCTGCGGTAAATCCTATGAACAGGCTTTGGGGAACGCCTACAAAACCGGAGGCGGGAGTGATGGCAACGAGGCCAACCACGGCGCCGATGCAAAAGCCCAGGGCCGAAGGTTTCTTTCCACGTACCACGTCGAACAGCATCCAGGCGAGGCCGGCGGAGGCAGCCGCGGTATTGGTGGCGGCGAAGGCGCTTACCGCCAGGTCATTAGCGGCCAGGGCGGATCCAGCGTTGAAGCCGAACCACCCGAACCATAGCAGGCCGGTCCCCAGGATCACGTACGGAATGTTCGCCGGGTAGGTGGAATCGGATTGCCTTTTCTTGAGCACCAGGGCGCCCGCCAGGGCGGCACAACCCGCGGAGATGTGCACTACCGTTCCCCCCGCGAAGTCCAGAACACCCAGTTTGGCCAGGAATCCTTCCGGATGCCAGGTCCAGTGCGCGATGGGTGCATAGACGAAGAGGCTGAACAGGGCGATGAAGAGGAGGTATGCATTGAAGCGTATCCTTTCGGCCACGGCCCCGACCACAAGGGCAGGGGTAATGATGGCGAATTTCAGTTGAAACAGGGCGAACAGGAGTAAGGGGATCGTGGGGCCTCCCGACCAGGGAGCGCTGCTGTTCACATTTCTAAAGAAGGGGAACGAAAGCGGATTCCCGATGAACCCGTGTATGCTGCTTCCAAAAGCGAGGCTAAAGCCCACCACTACCCAAAGGACACTGATGAGTCCCGTGGCGATGAAGCTTTTGATCATGGTGGAGAGTACGTTGCGCCGGTTGACCATGCCCCCGTAAAAGAAGGCAAGGCCCGGGGTCATGAGGAAGACCAGGGCTGTGGCGACGATCACCCAGGCGATATCCGCGCCGTTATATACAGACGATCCTTTAAAATTAGCCAATGTGGGGGTGAAAAGACCCACTATACAAACCAAGGCCAACACCGCGAAAGGGGCGAATCTTTTAATAAAGGAGTGCTTTGTCATAACAAGCATTATTAAATATTAAAATGTGATCGTCTGCCCCACAAATTTAAATTAATGCTCGTCATCTTGCGGCCGCTCGGAGAATATTATTATTTTATATATATAAAAGACTGATAAGGATTTTCAAAAAATGCACATGTTTTGTGGAAAACTTCTAAGGAAAGGGGTCAACGACCGAAGAATTTGTTGATCGCTTCGACTCTGTTGTTGACGTGGAGCTTTTCGTAAATGTGATATACGTGCTTGCGCACCGTTTCGGGACTGATGAACAGGGCCTGGGATATCTCCTTATAGATCATCCCCTTGGCTAGCATTTCGAGGATTTCCATTTCCCTTTTGGACAGGGAATCCAGGCGATCGGTGTCTTCAAAACTCCCCGCGCCCTGGAAAGTGGCCACGACCTTCCGGGCGATCTGGCTGCTCATGGGAGAGCCTCCTTCCTGCAATTCCCTGATGGCATCCAGTAGCTTGTCGGGGGTGGTTTTCTTCAGGACGTAGCCGCTGGCTCCAGCCCTGAGGGCTTCGAAGATCTTGGCGTCGTCTTCATAAACGGTGCACATCATGAAGAGGATTTCGGGAAAGCGGCGCTTCAAGACACGTACGCATTCAATGCCATCCACTCCGCCGAGGTGGATATCCATCAGCACGACCTGTGGGCCCAACGCGGGAATGCCCACCAGGGCATCTTCTCCGGAGCTGAAGGAGCCTGCCATTTCGAAGCCCGGGGATAATTCCAGGATCTGCTCCAGGGCCTGGCGGATATCCCGGTTATCTTCGACAATGCATACGCGGATGGGGAGCATAGTGCAAAGCTGGGGCTTTTTAGGACAAACTGCAATACCCGGAAGTGGGTATCTGTCTAACGGGGTACATAAACCATGTATTTTTCAGAAAACCAGGACTCCTTAAAAACAGGCGTCAGTTCCCAGATGCGTGGGCGTAGCCCGCTGGCCGCGATCTCTTCTGTCAGGTCTCCTCCCTTAAGGCAGATGAGCCCATTCTTGTGGGGGTTGGAAGGCGCGTGGCGGTTGGCCAACAGGGGCTTGCTCCAGGCCCACAATTCTCCCAGGGGAGCTACAGCCCGGCTGACCGCGAAGTCGAATTGACCCCTGGGCAGGGTCTCGGCGCGGACATGATACGTCTTCACGTTCTTCAACTGGAGTGCCCTGGCTACTTCGCCCACCACTTTGATTTTTTTGCCGATGCTATCAACGAGGTGGAAAGTGGCTTTGGGAAAGAATATGGCCAGGGGGATGCCGGGGAATCCGCCTCCCGTACCTATGTCCACGACCTGCATGCCTTCGTCGAAGGTGAATTCGGTGGCGATCGCCAGGGAATGCAGCACATGTCGCTCGTACAGGCTGTCTATGTCTTTTCGGGAAATGACATTGATGAATTCATTCCACTGACGGTAGATGGCCTCGAGGCCTTCCCACTGCCTTTCCTGTTCGGGGGTGAAATCGTTAAAATAGCGGTGGATTATTTCCACTTTTTTTCCGGACGCTTCCATAATGCTGGGGCAAAGATCACATAATATATGAATTGCCACAGGTCCAGCAGGGGGAAAAGCCAAAAGAGGTCTCCCTCCTTGAGTTTCCGCATGCCGCTATAGAAGATGGTCCCCTGGATGAGGAACCTTGCGCCGAATACCGCCCAAACATATGTGGGCGGGGCCGTGAATAGGGCAAGGACCAGGAGAGGATAGAAGAAGAAGTGAGTGCCGCTGTAGAGGCCGAGGAGGAACTTGTGCAGGGGCTTGTAGTGGCGGCTGGTGGTGAAGTGACGGCGTTTCTGCCGGATCCACTCCCTCCAGGTCGCCTTGGGTTCTGAATACACGAAGCTGCCTTCGTCCAGAACGACGCGCGTATTGCGTGCAGTCGCCACCGTATTGACGAACAGGTCATCATCCCCACTGGGAATATGATGGTGCCCCGAAAATCCCTTGTTCCGGAAAAACAAATCGCGCTTGTAGGAAAGGTTCCGGCCCACGCCCATGTAGGGCATCCCCGCCTTGGTAAAGGACAGGTATTGCAAGGCCGTATGGAAGGTTTCAAAGCGGATGATCCGGTTGAGCACCCCCGCCCTTTTCTCATAGGGCCCGTAGCCCAGTACAACCTCTGTCCCTGACCGGTAGGCTTCCTGCATTTTCTGGATCCAGTCGGAGGAGGCCGGAGTGCAATCGGCATCGGTCAGCACGAGCACTTCATAACGGGCCGTTTTGATCCCTACCGAGAGGGGAAATTTTTTCCCGGATATGAGTTTGGCCTCCTGCATCAACTCCACGGGCTTGAGCTGGGGATAGCGCCCCGTCATTTGGTGCAGGACGAACTTGGTATCGTCAAAGGAATTGTCGTTGACCACGAGGACTTCGTGGATACCCTGATATTGCTGTTCCAGGACCGAAGGCAAGCGGGCAGACAGGTTCCGCGCTTCGTCGCGCGCGCAAATGACGACCGAAACCGGTACTGGTTCGGGGGGCGTTGCTGAGGCGGGCGTATTGCGGTGAAAAGAGATCCTGGAAAAGAAAAAGAGATAGAAAAAGATTTGCACTGTGGTGATGGCGCAAAAGAGGTAAAAGGTAAGGTCGGATAGGATTATTGGGTTCATGTCTCTAAGTTAGAAACATTTCGGCAATTTTGCAGGCTATGACGGATTTGTCTTTCGTTCTTCAGGGTAAAGATTCGACTACAGCAGCCAGGGCAGGAACCATGCAAACGGACCACGGGATGATCGAGACCCCGATCTTCATGCCCGTCGGAACAGTTGGCAGCGTCAAGGCGGTGACTCAAGAACAGCTTGAGGAAGACGTCCGGGCCAGGATCATCCTCGGGAATACCTACCACCTATACCTGAGGCCAGGTACGGGCGTCCTGGAACAGGCCGGGGGCCTGCATCGCTTCATGGGCTGGTCCCATCCCATCCTAACGGACAGCGGAGGATATCAGGTATTTTCCCTCGCCGAAAACCGTAAGATCACGGAAGAGGGGGTGGTTTTTCAAAGCCATATCGATGGAAGCCGACACCTGTTCACCCCCGAAAGCGTGATGGACGTGGAGCGCAGCATCGGGGCCGATGTCGTGATGGCTTTTGACGAATGCCCGCCCTATCCCGCCGAATATCGTTACGTACGTCAGTCCATGGAACTGACCCATCGCTGGTTGGACCGGTGCGTGCGGCGCTTCGGCGATACGCCTGATAGATATGGTTTTGTTCAGCACCTTTTTCCCATAGCGCAAGGAGGAACCTTCGCCGATTTGCGCCAAACCTCCTGCGAATATATCGCCGCCTGTGGCGCGCCGGGGAACGCCATTGGCGGCCTGAGCGTAGGCGAACCCGAGGAGGTCATGTACGAAATGTGCGGCCTTTGCTGTTCCATTCTGCCCCCCGATAAGCCCCGCTACCTCATGGGTGTGGGGACGCCGTGGAATATCCTGGAATGCATTTCCCTGGGCGTGGACATGTTCGATTGCGTCATGCCCACGCGCAACGGACGGAACGGGATGCTCTTCACCACGCAGGGGGTGATCAATATCCGAAACAAAAAATGGGCGAACGACTTTTCACCCATCGACCCGGGGCTTCCGGGGTCTCCCGCCAGTGCTTACGGCAAGGCGTACCTGAGGCATCTCTTCGTGGCGGGGGAAATACTGGCCCTTCAAATCGCAAGCCTCCAGAATTTAGCTTTTTATTTAGACTTGGTGCGGGAAGCCCGGCGGCATATCCTCGACGGCGACTTCGCCTCCTGGAAAGAAACCGTGAACCCCGTTTTCAGGCAGCGGTTATGACTATCTTTGCACCATGAAGAAGATCGATTGGTATATCCTGAAGAAGTTTCTGAGCACCTTCTTTTTTGCCATCCTGCTTTTCACACTCATCTCGGTGGTGGTGGACATCAGCGAAAAGACCGACGACTTCACGAAGTCCCACCTGTCCCTCAAGCAAATCATCCTGCAGTACTATATCGGCTTCGTCCCCTATATCATCGCTTTCCTCTTCCCCTTGTTCGTTTTCCTGGCGGTCATCTTCTTCACCTCCAAAATGGCCGGACGCACGGAAGTGATCGCCATCCTGAGCAGCGGGGTTAGTTTCCGCAGGTATCTCCGTGCCTATGTGGTGGGCGGCCTTTTCCTGGGAGGCCTGCTCTGGTGGGCAGACCGGATCATCGTCCCCAAGGCCAACCAAATCCGCACGGACTTCCAGGCAAAATACGTGGACAACGATCCCTACAACCCCTCTCAGTCCCAGCAGCACTACATCCACTTCAGGGTGGACCCGTATACATACGCGGGAATCGAATTCTATGATACCCTACGCAAAACGGGCTCCCAGTTCTTCCTTTATCAGTTGAACGATTCGCAGCATCTCGTTTACAATCTCCGCGCCGAGGGGATTGCCTTTGATACGGCCAAAAAGAAGTGGAGGCTCGACAACCTCATCGAAAGGAAGATCAATGGCCTAAGGGAAACGGTGACCCAATCGGTCCAGCGGTTCACCAATTACAATTTCACACCCCAGGAACTGGAAACCGATTCCTATATTCAGGACAAACTAACGACCCCGCAACTGGATGTATACATCAAACGCGAACGCCTGAGGGGAACCGAAGGTGTCAATTCGCTGGAGGTGGAGCGCAACCGAAGGGACGCCACCCCCGCCGCCGTATTCCTCCTGACGATGATCGGGGCGTGCATTGCTTCCCGGAAGATCCGGGGAGGTAGCGGCGTGCACCTGGCCCTGGGGATTTTCATCTGTGCCGTGTACGTCATCGCCAACCAGTTTTCCACGGTCTTTTCCACCAAGGGGCACCTGTCCCCTGTCCTTGCGGCCTGGATTCCCAATATGATGTTCGCCGTTGTGGCGTGGATGTTATATCGTACGGCGCCTAAATGATTTCACCTTACCTTTAGGCCCATAAAACTTTTTTCGATGGCCCTCAAGGAAAGGTTCCAATCCGCAGCGGAAAAAATGAATGCCGACATCAAGGATTTGCTGAAAGACAACGGCTCGAAAGTCATCGGGGAAGTCACCCTGGCCCAGATTTATCAAGGCATGCGGGGTATCACGGGCCTGGTGAGCGAAACCAGCCTGCTGGATGCCGGAGAGGGGATCCGCTTCCGGGGATATTCGATCCCCGAGCTCCAGCAAAAACTTCCTCACGCCCCGGGGGGCCAGGAGCCTTTGCCCGAGGGCCTATTCCACCTCATGCTGATCGGGGAGCTGCCCGATGAAGAGGACGTATCGTCCATCAGCAGCGCCTGGGCGCGCCGCTCCCACGTCCCCACGCACGTATTCAATACCATCGACGCCCTGCCCGTAACGGCGCATCCCATGACCCAGTTCGTCACCGGGATCATGGCCCTGCAGACCGAAAGCCATTTTGCAAAAGCCTACGCCAAGGGAATCAATAAAAAGGACTACTGGGAATACGTCCTGGACGACTCCATGGACCTGATCGCCCGCCTGCCCCGCATCGCCGCCTATATCTACCGGCGTAAGTACAAGAACGGGGACCATATCCAACCCAACGGACTGCTGGATTGGGCTGGCAACCTGGCGCACATGCTGGGGTACGAAGACGAAGGGTTCAAGGAGTTGATGCGCCTGTACATGACCATCCATGCGGACCACGAGGGCGGGAATGTGTCCGCGCACAGCACTCACCTCGTAGGATCGGCCCTGAGCGACCCTTACCTCAGCTTCGCGGCGGGTATGAACGGGCTTGCGGGTCCCCTGCACGGCCTGGCCAACCAGGAAGTCATCAAATGGATCATGGAGATGCGCCAGGAGCTCGGTGTGGAGTTGCCCAGCAAAGAACAGATCGATGCCTATGTGCGCAAGACCCTGAGCGAAGGGAAGGTGGTCCCGGGTTACGGACACGCGGTCCTCAGGAAAACGGACCCCCGCTTCACCGCCCAGATGGAATTTGCCCAAAAGCACATGCCGGGCGATCCCCTTGTCAACACCGTCTGGAACATCTATCACACGGTGCCGGACATCCTCAAGGAGCTCGGCAAAGTCAAGAACCCCTGGCCGAATGTGGATGCCCACAGCGGATCCCTGCTGGTACACTACGGACTGGTGGAATACGAATTTTACACGGTCCTCTTCGGCATCAGCCGGGCCCTGGGCGTGCTCGCCAGCCTTTGCTGGGACCGGGCACTGAATTTTCCCCTGGAAAGGCCCAAGTCGGTCACCACCGAAGCGGTGCACCGCTGGCTGAAAGGGGAAGAAGAAATCTGGGGGGAATAATTACCCATCGACCCTTCGGGCCGGAAAAACTTGGAGCCTATGTGGTGGTTATACGCACTTTTATCCGCTTTTTTCGCCGCACTGACGGCGATCTTCGCCAAGATGGGCATCAAGGGCATCGATTCCGACCTGGCCACCGCCATACGCACACTCGTCATTCTCTTTATCGCCTGGGGTATCGTTGTCTATAAAGGGATCGGCGCCGAGACGACCCACCTGACGCGTCAAAATTGGATCTTTCTTTTGTTGTCAGGGGCAGCTACGGGCCTGTCCTGGATTTTTTATTTCAGGGCCCTCCAGATGGGTAAGGTATCGCAGGTCGCTCCCGTGGATAAGACCAGCGTGGCCATCGCTATCCTGCTGTCGGCCGTCATTCTCAAGGAAACGTTGACCTGGAAAGCGCTGCTGGGCGCGGCCATGATCATCGGCGGGACCATCGTGCTGATCCTATAATTTGTTCCGATCTTCCTGGAGCGCGCGGACCATGGGTCCGAACCCCATCCCTTTGGCGAGCGCATTGACCGCCTGCGCGATCCGCTTGACGCGCGTTGGCTCCGTCCTGACGCTTTCGATCCACTTGCTGAAATAGCGTTGGTGTCCCGGGGGTAATGTTTTGAAGAAAGCCAGGGCCTTGGGCTCGTCCCTTAATGCTTCCACGAAGTCCGCGTTGAGGACAAAGGCCTTTTCGTCTACCTCCAGGCGAACCCTCAGGGTGTCTCCTTTCCGCTTTCCGATGGCTTTCCGCATCTCCGTGTTGATAGCCATGATGAATTCTCCCTCTCCCATGGGGATGAAGGCGACTTGCTGGATGGGGTAATCGTCCAGGAATCCCTTGACACGGAAACTCTTTTTGTTTCCAGGCTTCAGTTTTCCCGCAGTGGCCGCGGGGATCCGGATATAGCTCCACCCGGTTTTTTCCCCCATTTCAGCGAATTTTTCTATGACGGCCTTGAAGGTGACCATGGCCCTTAATCTAGCGATTTTTTCATTTTGAAAAAAGCCTTCCGATTTGACATGGCCCGGGCATGCCATCGCCACACCCCAAACCCAAGACCGGCGGCTTTTTTCGGCCGGGGCATCCCTTTTGGCCAGATAGGGCCATGATGACCATAATCCTTTTACTGCTGGGACTGGTATGTTTCTACCTGTTCTACGTCGCAATCGATTACTTCGAAAAAATCTAAGTGTATGAATACCATTTTATTCTTCCTCTCTGTGGCGGTATTCTTATATCTCCTGTACGTTTTACTGAAACCGGAAAAATTTTAAACACGTATGGCAACAGAAATTTTAGGCGTCCTGGCCACCTTCCTGATTACGGTGCTCCTGGCTTACCCCCTCGGTAAATACATTTCAAAAATGTACGGAGGAGAGAAGACCTTCCTGGACTTCCTCGCTCCCATGGAAAGGTTCATCTATAAATTGAGCGGCATCGACCCGCACCGGAAAATGAATTGGAAAGAATTCCTCGCGGCGATGCTGACCATCAACCTGCTTTGGTTCGTGTACGCGTTTTTTGCCTTCCTTTTCCAATCGCACCTGCCCCTTAACCCGGACCACAACCCGGACATGACCCCCGACCTGAGCTTCAATACAGCCATTAGTTTCCTGGTGAACTGCAACCTCCAGGAT
>CAZJDB010000123.1:0-8188 GCA_964544695.1 uncultured Chitinophagaceae bacterium | reverse complement strand
CATCCAAAAACTCCTGGGCCTGACCGATTACGATAAGGCGCTGGTGCTTTCGTTGAATAAAAACCGGGACCCGGAGAAGCGTTACAAGGAGGTCTTCATCAACCTGGGCGGCAGGGTGTCCAGGGTGTACCGCCTGGAAGTGAGCCCGGAGGAGTACTGGACCTACACCACCGAAGAATCCGAAAAAATGAAAGTCATGGAATACGTTCAAAAGCATGGAGGGAATATGAAGCGCGCGATCCTGGCCCTCGTCCTCAGTTTGACTATGAGCAGCGGGAAAGCCCAACTGATAGGCATCATCCTCAAAAAGGCGATCAACGTGATCGACCTCAAGGTCCAGCAGGAACAACTGGAAACGATGGACCTCCAGGCGACCCAAAAGGTGGCAGAAAATGACCTTTCCCAAAACGAACTCAGCGGCATCGCTGGCTGGCTGCAACAGGAGGAGAGCCTCTTCCAGGAATACTACCAGGAACTGTGGCAAATCAAGTCCGCCCTCTCCACCTACAACCGGGTGAAGGGCATCCTGAAAAACGAACAGCAATCGGCCCAGGCTTGTGCTCAGGCAATGGCATTGTTCAGGAAGGATCCCCACTTTAGCAATGAAGAAATAAAACAGCTCAACACAATATATACTGGCTTCATCGATGAGACGAGCAGGAACCTCGACCAACTGAGCCTCCTGATCACCGGTGGCCTAACCCAAATGGGCGATGGACACCGGTTGGAATTGATCGACCAGGCAGCGGACCGATCGGACCTACGTTACCAAATGATTACCGACTATACCCAAAAAATCGTGCGCCTTAGCCTTCAAAGGGCCAGGGATACCGAGGATCGACAGGAGATATTAAATCTCTATGGTGGGGGTCACCTGTGATTTCGGGAGTAAATTTTCCAAAATCGGGAGCGGGGGGAAAACTCTACCCAAAATGTGTTTCTTTTATCCCAACCTATAATCAATAATCCATGGGCAAACTTCCAAGTTTGAATGGGCTTCGCGCATTGAGTGTGTTTTTTGTCATCCTGTACCATTTGTGCATGTTTAATTTTGGGATGGACCAGCGCATTTTTACCTTGTTCCCCATTTCCAATGGAAGGTTTGGGGTGAATATCTTTTTTGTAATATCCGGCTTCCTGATTACGTATTTGCTGCTGAGGGAAGAGGAAAAGGCCGGGAAGATTTCGTTGCGGAACTTTTATACCCGTCGCGTTTTGCGCATTTTCCCGGCCTACTACTTCCTGCTGTTCGTATATTTTATCCTCCAGAATTTGCATTTGATTTACATATCGCATTATGCCTGGGTAACGGCCCTGACGTATACGAAGTACCTGCCCAATACCGATTATTATACGGGGCACGCATGGTCCCTGTCGATCGAGGAGACATTTTACATCGTCTGGCCCCTCATTTTCATTTTGGGACGGCGGGTTCGGGGGTATTGTGTCATTTTTTTGATCGTGGCCGAACCCTGCATCCGTCTCTTCTCCTTCTTCCACCCGGTTTCCTGGCTATATGAGGAGTCGGTATTGATGCGCATCGATTCCATCGCCCTGGGGTGCTTTGTAGCCATGTACCTGGACAAAATCCTGAAGGCGCTCAGTTCCCACTGGGATGATCTGTTTTTATGGTCGGTGGTGGTGTTGATCGCGTGGCCCTGGATTTCCTTAGTTGCGGAGGGAACCCCCCTCTATGCGGTATTTGCTTTTTTGGGTACGCTTACGGGCACCTTGTCTAACTTTTGCATCGCCCTGATCCTCCTCTACTCCGTTTACGGACCCAGGGGATGGTGGTACCGGATGCTCAATACGCGGGTCCTCAACTATTTGGGCGTGCTTTCGTATAGCATCTACCTTTGGCAGCAGCCCTTTGTCCTCAAACGCGACTGGTGGGTCACTCACTTCCCCCAAAACCTCCTCTGCATATTCGCGGCGGCCATGTTTTCCTATTACCTCATCGAACGACCCTTCCTCCGCCTGAAAAAGAAATTCTCAGGCAAGGGAGCCCCCAAGCCATCCCCTGAATTACGTATGCAGTCCGTATAATATACTCAGCACAAAGACTGATTTTCAACCTTTTTGAACGCCTTCCGAAAAGAACCCCTCACCCCCACACTACCTTAGTCTTCTAATTAAAATTATATGGCTAAGTACATACTGATTGCCTGCCTCCTGGGCCGGGCCGGGGCTTTGCACGCCCAAACGCAAACACAAATAGAACTAAAACAAATCGCCGCGCTAGCCCTCTACGCCCAGGAAGCAAAGAAAGGCTACGAAAAAATCCATGCCGCCCTAAAGAACATCAAAAACATCAAAGAAGCCGAATACGCACTACATCAAATTTTTTACGCCGCCCTGGCCGGCATTAATCCTCAAATCTTTTTTTATGTGGAAAATCATGATCCTCTCGGCAGCGCTGCTTGGCAGCGGTAGCGCCCACGCCCAGATCGACGCCCTGGAGCAATTGACCCTGGACCTCCAGAAACTGAAGGAGCTAAAAGGCATCCTCAGCGACATGTACACCTATTACAGTATCATTCAACAAGACTATGAAGAGGTAAAAGGCATAGCGAAGGGGAATTTCACCCTCCATCAAACCTTCCTGGACGCCCTACTAACGGTCGGAGCAAGCATAGCAGGCGACCCGGCAATAGCAATCATCGCCAACGACCAAATGGCCTTAGCCCAGATCGTCCAGGCGGCGATAAAAAGAGCCAATAGCGACCCCTATCTGACACCAGTGGAGGTAGTAACCTTAACCGCAAAATACGCCAGCCTACTGGAGGCTGCCGCAGACGACCTGCAAGAACTAACGATGGTCCTCACTAGCGGCACCCTCCGCATGAGCGACGACGAACGCCTGAGCGCCATCAACCGAGTCCACCTGCGGCTGCAACAAAAACTGCGACAGATAAGAACGTACCAGCAGACCATAACAGAGATCGACATAGCCAGGGCCAACGGAAGCACAGCAACCTTAAAAAACTTGTACGGTTTATGAATACAGAAGTAACAACCCTCCATACCGTCCTGGCGCAATTGTTCCAGGACATGCTCCCCTTGAACGCCCCTTTGTTAGGCGTATCGAGGGCCCTGGCTGGCCTCTTGGCCCTTTTTTTCCTGTCGGGAAGGGTCTGGGGCCACCTCGCCAGGGCAGAGCCGATCGATTTCTTCCCCTTACTGAGACCTTTTGCGCTGGGTTTGGCCATACTGTTTTATCCAACCTTAATAACAGCGATGAATGACCTGACGACGCCCGTAATCAACGTCACGCAAAACATGGTGGATACCCAAAACGCGGCGGTGGCAACGATGATGCAACAACAACAATCAGATACAACACAAGACTTAGTTGACGACATCGAAACCCAACTGAACAAAGTGAGCACCCAAAACCTGATAAGGCAGGCGGTAGTCACAGTGCTGCAGTGGCTCTTTTACGCGGCGGCCCTGATCCTGGATACCCTGAGGACCTTCATCCTGATCGTGCTGTCGCTCCTCGGACCCCTGGCGCTCGGGCTGTCGGTGCTGAGGCCTTTCCACAACAGCTTCGCCCAATGGCTGGCGCGCTACATCCACGTCTCGCTATGGCTTCCCGTGGCCAATATCTACGGGGCGATCATCGCGAAGGTGCAGGTCCTGATGTTGCAACAGGATACCAGCGGGGATTTCGCCCACGGGCAGGGGATGGTTTATGCCATCTTCCTCCTGATGGGGATCGTAGGGTATGCCTGCGTCCCGGCCACGGCAGGGTATATCGTGTCCGCGAGTGCAGGGACGGAGATTGTCAATAAAATTAAAACCTTAATAAAATGAGAGTGTCTATTGAAAAAGCCTTCCAGGATGTAAGAGCCCTCGCCATCCTGATTGTGCTGAGTGAGACAGGGATCGCCCTGACGGCGATCCTGGTGATGAGAGCCGAATATCAGAAAGCGATGCGGACGATTTACGTGATGGACGACAACGGCGTGTCGAAGGCACGTGCCGTGAGCAGGCGCGACAACCTACCCGTGGAGAGCCGGGATGCGGTTAAGACCTTCCACGAGCTGTTTTTCGACCTTTCTCCGGATGAGCAGGCGATCGAAGATCACATGACGCGCGTGTATTACCTCAGCGACGCTTCTGGGAAAAAGGAATTCGACTTGCTGAACGAACAGGGTTTCTACAAGGGAATTCTGGACGGGAATGTGATCCAGGAGGTGAAGACGGACAGCATAGTGCTCGACTCGATGCGGGAGCCCTTTCACTTCACCTACTATGGGACGATCACGATCAAGCGGCCCTCGGGTACCTTTTACCGGAACCTCGTGACCCAGGGGTACCTGTACCTCGTGGACCGTACGGATAACAACCCCCACGGGCTCCTGATCGAGCACTGGGAGGTATTGCTAAACCAAGACATAAAACCAAAGAAATGAAAAAGCTACTAATGCTGTTGTTAGCGCTGACGGCTTGCGGGCGTCAGGCACCCAAACCGACCCAGTCGGGCATCAACACGACCTTACCCGCTCCCAAGCCCGCGCCGCCCTTGAGAAAGTGGGACTTCTTCAAGAACGCGGAGGTGGATTCCACGCGCTATATAGAGGAGAAGGTGACGAGGAGCATACAAAAAATCCAGGAGGCAATGAAGCCGCCGGTGATAGCGGAGGCGCCGCCGCCGCCGAAGGTGACAGGGCCGCCTGAAATGACAATAAAAGAAGATCCCGAGCTGAAACAAATCGAATCCCTCCTGGACAAGGTGATCCAAATCCAGCATCCCGGGAAGGAAAAAGACTCGGCAAAAGAGCAGGAAACGATAGATCCAGTCGAAGCCATCACCGAATCCCAAGGGACCCTGACGTCGGGCGAGGTCATCACCATGCGGCTGGAAGACACCCTGAAAACCAAAACAGGCACCATCCCCGCAGGGACCCGGATCATTGGAACGGTAACGTTAAGCAACGAACGCCTCCGCATCCAGGTCAACAGCATTCTCAGCGAAGGCAAGTTGATAAGGACGCGCCTGGAGGCCTACGACCTGGATGGACAACCTGGTCTGTATGTCCCGGGCAGCCTGGAAAGGGATGTCAGCAAAGAGTCGACGGAACAGGCCATCCAGGCGCTCAGCCTGGAGACCTATGATCCAAGCATCGGCGCCCAGGCCGCGGGGGCCGGGGTGTCGGCCCTGAAATCCCTCCTAACAAAAAAGGTCAGGCAGAAACCGGTGACGGTTCGGGCCGGGTATCGCGTAATATTAAAATAGTACATATGCAACCTATAATTTTACTAGGGTTTGTTCTATTCATGAATAGTACTTATCCACTTGATACGTTAAAAAACGGACCAAGGAAGCAAATGGAAGGCGTACAATTGACGCTTACGGGGATTTACACCCATGACGAAATCTTATATTATCGCCTGGTGGTGTTGAACCGGTCCAACCTCGTGTATGACGTGGATGCCTTACGTTTTTCGATAAAAGACCGGAAAAAGCTGAAGCGACACGCCTTCCAGGAAATCTTTTTGGACCCCTTATGGATTAGGGGTGACGTCGCACGGATTCCGCCAGGGGCAAGGGTTGTGTGGTGGGTGGCGCTTCGTAAGGAGGTCTTACCTAGGGACCAGTACCTGGACATTGGCCTTTTGGAACGGCATGGGGCAAGGCACCTGCACCTATCGGTAAAGTATACCTCCGTACTTCACGCAAAAATTGTTAACCAATTGTAATTGTTTTTTTTTGTGGGTCGAGGGGTGGGCGGCGTCTAAAAATTGCTAATTTAGCAGACGGTGCTTACCCCTGTCCACAAAAAGAATCTTACGTGAAGAAGGTCTCGATCAAAGACGTCGCACGTCACGCAGAGGTATCCTACACTACCGCCTCAGCCGTGCTCGGTGAACGATATAAACAGCTTGCTATCGACGAAGAGATTGCCCATAAGGTGCAACTCGTCGCTAAACAACTCGGCTACGTACCCAATCCCATCGCTACGAGTTTGAAAAGCGGGAAGACGCGTACGATCGCCCTGGTGGTCGATGACTTCGCGAGCCCCATCTTCAGCGGCGTGGCGGGGATCATCGAGGCCGAGGCGCGGAAGTTCAACTATGCCGTTATATGTTGCAGCACGGGGAAGCATCCCGAGTCTGGTCGCCGGGTCCTGCGCCTGTTGCAGCAGCGCCACGTGGACGGGTACATCATCGCCCCCTTCAAAGAGCTTTCCACCGAGATACAGGCCCTGGCCAAGAGCCGGAAGCCCGTGGTCCTGGTCCAGTCGTGCATCAAGACCCCCAGCCCCATCGCGTGCGTGATCACGGATGAATACGCCGACATTTACGAAGGCGTGCGCTTCCTGGCCGCCCGGGGATACAAACGCATCGGTCTCGTGACCGAGGACATCGAATCAACAGCCCAGTGCAACGGCTACAAGGACGCTTTGACGGGGACAGGGATATCATTTGCCCGGAAGTACATCAAGAAGATCAAGTGCGGCACAGACCGGGAAGTGGAAACGCAGATCCGCCAGTTCCTGCACGGGCACCGTGACCTGGAGGCCCTCCTTTTCGTGCGTGAGAAGATTGCACTGACGGGGTTGCACCTCCTGAAGACCCTGCGCATCGACGTGCCCCGGGACCTGGCCATCCTGTGCTACGCCGACCACCTCCTTTTCCGCCTCCACGAGCCGGGGATCACGGTGATCCGGCCCCCCCTGGAGGACATGGCCCTCCACGCCATACAGTTGTTGATCCGCCAACTGTCCGATCCCGGGCACGTCCCGGGAGCCTCCTACCGCTTCGCCCTCCGCAGTCGGTTAATCGTTCGTGAATCTGCCTGACCCCGGGGAAAATACGGGGTACAGGGGGTGTTTTTCGCGGTATTTTGATAGGGCTTACTCAAAGACACACAATGAACACCACCCTCAAGCCGAAAATAGATATCGGGCTGATCGAGGAGCCCGATTGTTTTGCCCTAACCGAACGCGAGATCCTTTTTCTGCGCATGGTCTGCAGTGAGCTGACCTACAAGGAAATTGCCGACCGGATGTACCTGAGCGCCCGCACCATCGACGGCTACCGCGACGCCCTCTTCGAAAAGCTGGGGGTTCGCACGCGCGTGGGCCTCGTCCTGTTTGCGATCCGCAAGGGCATTGCCGTAGCCTAAATTTTTGTCAGGGTAATCGTTGTCCCGCCGCCCGGCGTCGATTCGATGCTGGTGGTATAAAAGATTTGCTTGGCCCGCTGGCGGATATTCGTCAGCCCGTAGGCGTCCTCGCGCACCTGCCCTGGATCGAAGCCCTTCCCATCGTCGTGGATGCGCAGGCTGATCTTCCGGTCCTGGACCTGGAGGTTGATGTCCAACTGTCGGCAATCCGAATATTTGAAACTATTGTGGAGCGTTTCCTTGGCGATGAGGAGGAGGTTCCTCTTTTCCGCTTTCGTTAGGATGATGGACGAATGTTCCTCGTCCACGACGCACCTCAACTCTATGCCTTCGGCGTCGGCCAGCGGCTGGACAAAGGTGCGGATGCGTTCCATCAGGTCCCGGCAACTGTCGCGGTTGTCGTCCAGTACCCACAGCATATCCCTCAGACCCAGCGTCGCCTGCGTACTGGCGTTTTCGATGCGGTCCAGGTGCTCGGGGTTGTTGGGCTCGCGCTTGGCCATGTGCGTGAAGAGCTTGACGGTATGCAGGATGCTGCCTATGTCGTCGTGCAGGTCGCTGGCGATTTGCTTGCGGATGCGTTGCTGTTCTTCGAGTTGGCGGATCCTGTAGCGATATAGGGTGTAGAGGAAGCCGGCGATGGCGAGCACGACCAGGACGCGGAACCACCAGGTTTGGTACCATTTGGGGAGGTAATTCAGCGTGAGGATGATGGGGCGGTCGCTCTCGATACCGTCTCCGCTTCGGGCTTTGATGAGCAGCGTATAGTGGCCGGGCTTCAATCCCACGAGGTTGACGAAGCGTTGTGTGCCCAGGGGAAGGAAGTCATTGCCGATCTCCTGGATGCGGTACGAAAAGGTGAGGTGTTCGGGGTTTTTATAATCCAGGCCCGAAAACGAAATATTCGCTTCCAGTATGTCGCTGGGAATTTCCAGGGTGCTCAGGGTCAGGTCGGTCGTATCCGTGGGACCCCTTTCGGTTTCCATGCGGACCTGGTCCAGGAAAATTTCGGGGGGCGTGGAGTCGGGTTCCAGTAGGTTGGGCCGTATGGCG
>CAZJDB010000122.1:0-7151 GCA_964544695.1 uncultured Chitinophagaceae bacterium | reverse complement strand
TTCGCATTGCGTCCCTACTGTCCTGCAAATGGTCCTCACCTGCCCCGAGGGAGCAAACCTGAATTTGGCCAGTTGGAAGTTAGTGATTGGTGGCGCCCCACTTCCCAAGACCCTGGCCGCCGCCGCTATGGATAGGGGGATAGACGTTATCGTGGGATATGGGATGTCGGAGACTTGTCCCGTGATCACCACGACCCATATCTATCCCGAAGATGTAAAACGCGAAAGAGATTGGCAACTGGAAGAAAGGATTCGCGCAGGCACCCCTTCTCCATTCACGACCCTCAAAATCGACGACAACGGAGAAATCATCGTACGGGCGCCTTGGTTGACCGGAGGCTACGTCAAGGACCCCGAAAGGGGCGCGCAGTTGTGGGAAAACGGATACCTCCACACAGGCGATGTGGGCAGTATGAATTCCCGGCATAGCCTGAAAATATCGGACCGCATCAAGGACGTCATCAAAAGTGGGGGAGAATGGATTTCGTCCACCGATTTGGAAAACCTGATCCTTGCCCACCCAGCCATAGCCGAAGCGGCCGTGGTCGGCATGCCCGATCCCAAATGGGGAGAAAGGCCTTACGCCCTGCTGGTCCTCAAACCCGGGCAGACCCTTGAAGTGCAAGACATCCAATACCACATCCAAGGTTACATCGAGCGAGGCCAGATCAACAAATGGGCTATGCCGGAACGGGTGGAATTCGCATCGGCCATTCCCAAGACCTCCGTGGGGAAAATCGACAAGAAAAAGATTCGTTCAGATTTGGGGAAAGCGTAAACCCGACCAATCCGCGTACACTTTTGCCACCAGGGCAAGCAATAAGAGGATTCGGACCAGACGCAACGTTCTGGCCCGGGTAGGAAGATTTTTGTTCTTCCAGGAGTTAACCAGGGCCCATACATTGAAAACCAAAGCAAAAGCACCCAGCCAATAAAAGGCTTGCGGGTCGTTCACCGTGAAAGCCAGGATAAGGGCAAGGAGCCCGACCAGGTTGACCAGCATGCCTCCCCAGAGAATGAATCGGGTCGAAGAATAGGGCGTTATGGGAGCTACTCCCTCCAATAAGGATTGTAATGCTGAAAAATCCTCCACGTATTTGGAAATAAAAATTAAATCCCTCGGCTGACTTCCCCTGATGACCAAATGACCTTTTTTCGTTCGCTCGATGCGCTTTATCTCACCGTGATACATTACCAGATCCGGGGTACCCCTCATCTGACGGCTGATCGTCAGGATATCCCATGTGATGGCAACGCTTTCCATCATTTTTTTGAGTCTGGAATAAGCAGCATACTCCAGAAAGCCGAGTAAAGTCAAACTTACCAATATGGAAATCGCGAAAATCCAGGGATTGTCCACTCCATTATTATAAAGCTCACCTCCCACTACAATGATGAAAACAAGAGCATATAAGGGGAAAAGAATGTTACGGTAGCGCTTCCGGACAATCCGTATTCCTTCCGGCGACATCCTGAAAATCCTGGGGTCCTGCGTATTGATCGTTGCATCGGGCATCATGCAAAATACATTTTTTATAATATTCCCAAAACCGCTATACCCGTATTGTCGTAGATTCTTCTGACCCCTCTGTTCGTTGTAATCCAATCAAAAGACTAAATATGAATAAGACTATTAAAAGAATTTTAATAGGAGCCGGAGGCTTGTTCCTATTGCTCGTCGCGGTCCTGGCCGTGCACATCTACATCGTTACCAGGCCCCAGCGCATCACGCCCAACCTGCGGGAAATGGCGCGTATAGACATCCATCAGCCAATGACGGCGGAAGATGCCCAAAGAATCACCGCGTGGCTATATCAGGAGCAGGGCGTGGATCGTGTGCTCGTCAACCCCGCCACGCGAAAAGTGATCTTCACCTATTTCCCGTATCGCAACAGCGCGCAGCAAATCGTTAGGGATTTTAAAGCATCCTTTTCATACAATGCCGACCAAATCCTTCCGACGCGGGCGCAAATGGGCAAATCCTGCCCCGTTCTATAACACCGAAAAAAAACAAATATGAAAATCTTATCGTTAGCGCTCTGCATTTGTATCGCCTTCTCTTGCTCAAAAAGCGGCAACAGCAGCAATAATACGCAGCCCACTTTATACGATTCCCTGGGCGGCACGGCCATGGTCTCCGACCCCGCCAACCCCGGAACCATGATCGAAAAGGGGCGCCTGGGTATTCGTAGCGTAGTGGACAGCGCCATCTTTGTCATCGCCGGTGACGATTCCATAAACGTATATTTCATGACCCTGCTCGCCGAGGTTACGGCTAATAATTTCAGCGGCTTCGATGCGTTGAGTAAAAACCTGACCGATTTCTTCTGTGTGGCTACGGGCGCCAAGGATTTTACGTACGGAGGCCTCAGTATGGCAAATGCCCATAACCCCGCCACCAATCCCCGCATATCCAATAAGGTAACCGCGGGTGCTTTTAACGAATTTATAGTCGATGTTGTAGCGGCGGCAAATAAGAACGGGGTGCCAGCTAACTTGATCGGTTCCCTGGGTGTGGTGATAGAATCGCAGATGTCAATTGTGGTACAAAGGTAACCAGCATCATAGCCCAAGGGCCTCGAGTATGGCCCCCTTCTTGTTCCGGGACACTGGTACGCGGGAACCATCTTCTAACAGAAGGGTTCCCCCGTCCTCCCGGAGCAAGCTTTTTATGTAGACCCTGTTGACAAGGTGCGACTGGTGAGGACGAAGGAACCCATAGTCGGTTAGCAAATCCTCATATTCGTGGATGGGTCTTGAGGCGGTCAGCTTTTCACCGCCGGTAAGATAAATATGACTATAGTTGTTGGAGGATTCCAGGCGGATGATGTCCCGGGTCCGGATCAGGCGCGTTTCCCTGAGGGTGGGTAGTGCGATCCGGTGCTCTTCTTTGGACTGGTTCAATTGCTGCAAAAGATTTTCCAGTTGTTCGTGGCGCCGGCGATGCCCCTGCCGGCCACTAACTTTCCGAACGGCGCTGATGAGCTCATCGGGGTGTATGGGTTTGAGCAGGTAATCCACCGCCGAGAACTTGACGGCCTGAATCCCATAGTGATCGTAGGCCGTTACGAAAACCACGTCGAAATCGGAATCGGGCAATGATTTCAAGAGATCGAATCCATTTTCACCAGGCATTTGGATGTCGAGGAAAACCAGGTCGGGTTGGTGCATCAGGATGGCCTTCCGGCCAGTAACAGCATTAAGGGCGGTATCCACGACCGTTACCTCGGGGCAATAGGTTTCCAATAACCGGCTCAGGTTATCCAGGTTGTTTTGTTCGTCGTCGATCAATACGGCCTTCATAGCAACCAGTTTTCAAAACGTAAAGTTATAGTGGTCCCTGACCCGGCATTTGATAAAATCCCCAGGTGAAGACTGCGCGAAGGATCCTGGTTGAGGGCCTCGATCCGTTCGCGGGTCAGGACCAGGCCATACCCGGCCGAACCACGCGAAGTATCGAACCCCATTCCGTTGTCCCGGATGATGCACGTGAAACCTGCGTTGTCCCGGATGAAGCCAATATAAATCAGGCCATCGGCCTGTAAAGAGGACGCCCCATGCTTGACCGCATTTTCCACCAGCGGTTGGAAGATCAGGGCGGGTATCTCGATGTCGTGGGTCGGCAGATCGGCGCCAACGTCGATTTGATATTGGAAAGGAAAGCGCAATTGCTCCAGGTGCAAATAGGTATCCAGGATTTGAATTTCATTGTGCAGGGGGGAAAAGTCCTGACGGCTTCCCTTGAGGGTCTCCCTCAGCAGGGTTCCAAACTCCGAGAGATAACGATTGGCAGAGGAGATATCGTTTTTGTTGATGAGGCTTTGGATGGAGGAAAGGGCATTGAATATAAAATGGGGGTTCAACTGGGACCGGAGCGATTTCAGCTCCAAACCCAGTTTCTCCCGGCGCGATCTCTCGCGCGAGGTTCGCCTTGCCTGGTACACCATGAACCAAATCAAAAACCCGATCACCAAGATCATCCCAACGATGAACACTTTGAAGCCGACGGTCTGCGTCCAGGCCTTGCGGATGACGAAAGGATAGGTCATGACCGACTGGCGCTGGGCCGCGAAACGCACGGCCAGCAGGTAGTCCCCGGCGGTCAGGTTCGCCAGGCAATAGAAATTACGGCTAAAATCTCCAGCGTGCCACGGGCGCACGGTATCTCCATCTTTTAATAATGCATATTCCAGGGCATCCGAGCTGAATATGCCTGCATTTATATAGAAAACAATATTGTTTTCGCCAGGTGGCAGGATGAGCTTCTTGGGCAGATGGGTCAGGGAGTCCAGTCGGTCGCCCTGGTACAGGATTGCCCATTTATTCAACTGGGCTGTATCGATAAACATATAGTAGGGTTCCGTTATCCTCCGGATGACGTCCGTCATCAGGCTCGATATGTCCGCCGAAGTGTAGATGTTCTCCAATACGGGCTTGTGCGGCATCCAATACACAACCGACGAGGACAACAGGGAATCGCTACCCCGCCGCCGCAAGTCTATGATCAGGTAGTGATCCCACGTCGTCCGGAAGCCACCCAGGAAAGCATAATGGTGCTCGCTCTTGAATCCACCTACTTCCATCGAGTCCGGCGTAAAATGAAGGAGGGGGCTCCAGGGCAGCATGGTGTCTTTTCCATCGCGGAGGACCCTGAATTCATACTTGTTCGCATTGTCCATGTAAATGCCCGGTGCAAAGAAATACACATCTGAGGAATCATAGGTGTTCAGCACGCGCAGCATCCTCTCGCGATTGCCCAGATTCAACACCCCTTCGTGATCCGTGGGAGAGAGGAAGTTTCCTGAATAGGGCACCGCTGCGAACAGGAAAGGTCCATCCTTGTTCGCGTCATCATCAGGCATACTTTCGGAATATTCCTTTAGATTGACCCCGGCAGTATCCTGTGCACTCGCCCTGAAAGCCACCAGACAAAGCAGTAACCAAAATGTCTTCATTGCGGATTGGCCCAGAATGCATCCGGGTTGTTGGTAAGATACGTGATATAGTTGGACCTTTCCGAACGGTCCGGAGACTGTTTGAAATAATCCAGGGGCAGGAGCCGGATATAAACCAGGGTCTTTCCCGGTGCAGACCCTTCCGTATCGAACGTACTGTTCACCGGGCACTCCAGCATGTACAGGTTCTTTGCCATATAATGGAACAGGTAGTCCTCCTTCAGCGTGGAACTGCGGTGGTTCCAATTGGCATCGGGGTTAACGATCAGCATCTTTCCCGCGATCAGCCTTTCACGTACCTCCGCGGGTCCCAGCAGGTTCCCCGTCTCATCCATCACATACGCATCGTTGGTCGGGTCCATCCAAACCCATTTTTTCAGGGAAGGCAGGAAGACCATATTGATCACATGACAATCGGGATCGATTTTCAGGCTATCCTTGGGCAGGCACGTAACGAACCGCGACTTGAAACCCATCGCCAGGTAACATTCATTCAGGACCGTGGCCAGACCCCGGCAATTCAATCCCCTTTGGTCCCTTTTGCAGACCGCGATCATCGCCATGGCATTTCGCACCGCGGGATTTTCGTGATTTCCATCGTGGGGCACGAGGTTATGGACCCAGTGCAACAGGTTGATGACCTGGGAGGCTTCGTTCCCCGTGCCTGCGATGGAGTCCAAATGAAAAGCCTCTTTCAGGGCCCGGAGGTTTGAATCTGTTGGCGCCGCATAGGTGAAGACCGGCAATGCGCGCTTATCCCCGCGATTATAGTCCCCGGCGCGCCTGATGATATACATGTAATCGCCCACCGATCGCAAACCGGCGACCGACTTCCTGAACCGCTCTTCTTGTCGCAGTGTTTCCAAATCTTTGTCGACAAGGATATGGTCATAGTCTATGAAACCTGCCTGTATGGCCTTTTCAAACAGGTCCAGGGCCATAGCCTTATCCCCTTTCCGTGCATAGGTACAGCAGCCGTTGTACCACGCGTTGACGTAGTAACCGCTGAAATTCTTTTTTTCATCCGCACCCAATTTATCGTAGCGCCCGACAAATTCATCCAGCAACAGCCGGTAATGGGCCGTATCCAGGCTCTCGTATGCCTGGATGAGCAGGCTGTCCTGGTGTTGGGCGAAGCGCCCGAAGGTACTGTCCACCGGGGACAGCCAAATGGATAAGAGGAGTATTTTGATCATGGGGCGAATCTACAAACCCCCGGCCGCGGGGGCGCCGCCGTTTAGAATCCCGTCGGATCCGTCGCGAATCCGGTATATTTGATCATGCTTCGTCTTTGTCTTTGGATTGCGCTGTCAGGCAATCCCGATTCGACCCTTACTGTCATGAAACGCGTCGCCGACTGGCAAATGCGTCAGACCTCGCCTTACCCCGCCTGGGACTGGGTGAACGGGGTGTATTATACCGGTATGATGGCCCTTGCCAAAACGTCGGGCGATACGACCTACAGTGCTACGCTGTACCGAATAGGCGAGGCGCTGGCCTGGCAAACCGGCCCCCACCGCACTATGGCGGATGACTATTGCATTGCGCAGACGTACGTCCAACTCGGGATGATCGACCCGTTTCGCGCACTGGCCGATTCCATAGCGAGCGCCCCCCATACCGAGTCCCTGGAATGGAAGAATAACATTCAGCAGCGCGAGTGGGCATGGTGCGACGCCCTTTTTATGGGGCCCCCTGCCCTGGCTTACCTGGCTACAGCGACACATGACCGTCGTTACCTGGACCTGGCCGATTCTCTCTGGTGGAAGACCACGAATTACCTGTACGATCCCAAAGACAGCCTCTACTATAGAGATAGCCGTTTTTTTGTACAAAGGGAAGCCAACGGACAACCCGTGTTTTGGTCACGGGGCAACGGTTGGGTGTTGGCAGGCCTCGTACGCGTCCTGGAAAATATGCCGGAAAACTATCCCGACAAGGCGCGATTCGTTCGGCTCTACCACGAAATGGCGTACAAGATTGCGGGCCTTCAACAACCAGACGGTACATGGCGCTCCTCCCTGCTGGATCCTGCCAGTTATCCTGCGGAAGAAACCAGCGGCACAGCCCTGTATTGTTATGCGCTGGCCTGGGGTATGAACCATCGCCTTTTGCCGGCCAGGGCCTTCCGGCCAGTCGTGTCCAAAGCATGGCGAGCCCTGGAAGCCGCCGTGCAGCCGGACGGCAGGCTGGGCT
>CAZJDB010000121.1:0-25395 GCA_964544695.1 uncultured Chitinophagaceae bacterium | reverse complement strand
ACGTTGAAGTTCACTTCATCCCCGTACACGTTAACGCCGTTATAGGAGGAAAGGCTTCGGCCTCCGGGGATGGGCTGTCCCGCCAGCAAGCTGTAATTGCTGCTGTCGTAGGCGTGCCAGTCGTTGGCCTTGATGTATTGCGCGGCCACCTTGAAGGCGAACCGGTTATTAAATGCATGGGCAAAGCGCAGGTCCCAATCATAATAAGGCGCGGCAGGACCGCTGGGGTCGCTGATGTGGTTGACGCCTTGTTTGAGTTCCAGGCTCAGGCCCTGGTACACGAAAGGATCTTTGCTGTTGATCAACACCGTTCCGTTCATCCCTCCCGACCCATACAGGGCCGAGGAAGCGCCGGGAAGCAGCTCCACATTCTCCACATCCAACTCGGTCAGGCCCACGATGTTGGCCACCGAGAAATTCAGGCCCGGGGCCTGGTTGTCCATTCCATCGGTCAACTGGTTCATGCGCGTATTACCGCTTCCGTTGAAGCCCCGCGTACCAAGAGTAGTAAAGGTCAGGGAAGAATTGACGGCATCCACGCCCTTCAGGTGTGTAAGCGCGTCATAGAAGCTGGCGGCGGGTGTTTCCAGGACCTCGTTGTGTCCCAGCCTTTCAATCGAAACGGGGGATTCCAAAATGCGGATCGGCACCCTCGTGGCTGATACCACTATATCCTGGCCCAGTGTGGGCACCATATCAAGGGAAACATTGACGGCTGCATCTGAAGTAATAGACACTTCCTTGGTCCCGAACCCTACCGACGAAAAGGTCAGCATCAGGGGAAAATGTCCGGGTACCGTTATTCTGAAATATCCCCGGTCATTGGTAAAGGTCCCCGCGGAGGTACCCTTCACCGTTACCGTGACCGCAGGGATCACGTCTCCGGAGGAACCACTCCGGACGGAACCGCTTATCGTAACCTGGGCAATCAGCGCGGCCGGTATCATGCACGCCAGCGCGAACATAGTCGCAAACTTTCTCATAAACAAGCATTTGGATAATGGAGTTGGCGCGGAAGAACTACATGGACAATATAGCTCTTCCGCGCCAACTTCGCTAATCGCCCTTCGTCGACCGGCACTGCCGGTCGACTCGGTCCGCCGCTTGCGCGGCCCCTTTCGGGCGACGCGCCTTCGGCGCGTCCTGACCGTGAGTAAATTAATCAATCCCCCCCACATTTTTTAAAAAATGTTAGGTTTGCGAAATGACTGACTTTCATTTCCAGGGCCAAACCAATTTTTACAGGGGAAAGGTTAGGGACGTGTACACCATCGGGGACGAGATTCTGGTGATGATCGCCTCCGATCGGATCTCCGCCTTCGACGTCATCCTTCCCCGCCCCATTCCCTTCAAAGGACAAGTATTGAATCAAATCGCAGCCTATATGCTGGAAGCCACCAGGGACATTTGCCCCAACTGGCTCCTCGGAGTGCCCGCGCCCAACGTTTCGGTCGGCCGTCGTTGCGAGCCCTTCCGCGTGGAAATGGTGGTCCGGGGCAACCTGACGGGTCACGCATGGCGGACGTATGCTTCAGGAAAACGCACCCTTTGCGGGGTTCCACTCCCCGAGGGAATGAAGGAAAACGACCCTTTCCCCACCCCCATCATCACCCCCAGCACCAAGGCCGTTGAAGGACACGATGAGGACATTTCGCGTGAAGAAATCTTAGTGCGTGGACTGGTTGGGAAAACCGACTACCCACAACTTGAAAAGTACGCCCTGGCACTCTTCGCACGCGGTAAAGAGATCGCAGCACGACGGGACCTGATCCTGGTGGACACCAAATATGAATTCGGAAAAATCGGGGATGACGTATACCTGATGGACGAGATCCATACGCCCGATTCCTCGCGCTATTTCTATGCCGATGGCTTTGAAGCGCGCCAGCGCAGCGGCGAGCGCCAGCAACAACTATCCAAGGAATTCGTGCGCGAATGGCTTATCGAAAACAACTTCATGGGTAAGGAAGGCCAAACGGTACCCGTCATGAGTGACGCCTGGGTCGAAACCATCAGCGGGCGCTATATCACGTTATACGAAAAAGTCATCGGCCTACCCTTCCATCCCGAGAAACTAAGTGACGAAGAGACGTTCGCCCGGATCGGGAAGTACCTCAGTGGGTCCCTTTGAAGTAATAGCTCACCTTCAACCCGTACTGGCTGGTGGCCCCCTTATACAATTCGTAGTCGGTCACTACGTTGTTGAAAAAAGCCCCAATGGCTTCGATGCTCATCTTGTCGAACAATTGGGCGCCTACACGCAACTGAGGCTCGAACCAAAACCCCTGCAAGCCCTGGGGCTGAGTATAGGGTGGAGAATTGGAACCGGGATAAATCGTCACCACCTGGCTCGTTGGATAGGTAGATATGTTCATCGCCGTCCCAAGAAGGACAAATAGCCGAAAGTCGCGTTCCCGGTAGAAATAATAGGCTAGCCCTACAAAAGGCGCGATGGTAGATTGCTTGATGGTGGCATAATAATTATACCCTCCGGGATTGTCCGAGGTACCTTTATAGGTGGCAGCCCAATAACCCAATTCCACGCGAAGTCCGAGGTCTCCCCTGTTCCTCCGGCGAACCATATCCAATCCGATGTATCCGGACGGGGATATGGGATGCGAAAAAGGCATGCCGATCACGGGTACGATATTCCCGGCTGAGGTCGTGAATTTCAAGCTCCCGCTGAGGATCCCCGCTCCGGCATAAAATCTGAAATCGGTACCCCCGGGGCGATGAACAGGCTGCTGCCCGTTGAGCGCCGACACCATCCTGGTCAGGCTGCCTTCCGAGTAGGAGGCATGCTCGATCCTCATTTGGAGACCTTTGGATCCGCTGTCCGGCAGGTAAACCATCAATTGGTTCTGAAATCCATTGTCCTCCTGGATGACATCCACCATATCGGTCCTCAGGAAGCGTTGATACCTCAGCTCGGTGTATACGCCAGGCGTATCCTGAATATAAAAATGAGGTTTGCTGTCTATCAACTCGAACAGGGACAGTCGTTTCCCCTGGACGAGTACCCTCAGCCAGACTGTATCCTGAGCCGTCGTATCGCTGCTGCCGGCCATGGCCATCCCGCTTTCGGCAATGGGCCGCATATCCTTCGTCACCGGGGCGCGAAAATAACTGTCCATCCCATCCACTTCGAAATACCGCAGGTCAGCCACCGAATAGACATGTGCACCCCCGGGACCCGATCTGAAGCGGATAGTCCTGGGGTTTACCGCCCAGTTTCCATAATCGATCTCCCCGCGAAGCGTGTCGCCCGTGTTGGGGAGGACTTTGCCAGGTTGAAAATGGGATTGGGCGTGGACGCAGCAAAATGCGAAAACCAGAAGCGAGCAAAGCAGTTGTTTCATATAAGAAGAATGCATCCAAAGAAACAAAAAAAAAGCCACCCAATTCTCTTGATTTGGGTGGCTAAACTATTCCCCAGGCAGGGCCTGCACATACAGCCCTCAACGGTAGGGTTTATTATAGACTGCGCTGGCGCAGGTGTACAATCCCTAGTGAAATTTTCGTGCCAATTTTCAGGACCTGCGCCTCCGGGATTTATGCTCATGCAAAGGCCTCGCGGACGGCGCTCCATCCCTGCATTCCTCACTGCAGCACCCCGCATAAGTGATTGCGCAGCGTGGGCACTGGATAAATAAAAGGTGACATCCCGGGTTGGCGCAGTTCGTATGCGTATCGCAGGGCTCCCCGCATTGGTGGCATTGCGCGATCACCTCCCCGGAGATACGCTCTCCCATGCGCTCGTCGAAGACGAAATTCTTCCCCCTGAATTTATTGGGCAGGCCCCCATCCCGGACCCGGTTGGTGTATTCGATGATCCCGCCTTCCAGGTGGTATACGTTCCGGAAGCCATTGTGGAGCATCCATGCGCTGGCCTTTTCACATCGGATACCCCCGGTGCAATACATGATGATGTTTGCATCCTTTCGGTCGTGCAGCATATCCACAGCCATGGGCAACTGTTCCCGGAAGGTATCCGAAGGGACTTCCAGCGCGCCTTCAAAGTGTCCCACCTCGTACTCATAATGATTGCGCATGTCCACGAGGATGGTACCCGGCGCCCCCGCCAATTCATTGAACGATTTGGCATCCAGGTACTTACCATTCCGGGACATGTTGAAAGAAGGGTCCGAAATTCCGTCAGCCACGATCTGGGGACGTATCTTGATTTTGAGGATCCAAAAGGACTTTCCATTGTCCTCAACGGCCACGTTCAATCGTAACCCTTCCAATCCTGGGGTACTCCGAAGGAGGGCAGCACAAGCATCGAAGCGGTCCGAGGGAACGCTGGCCTGCCCGTTGATGCCCTCGGAGGCCACGTAAATCCGCCCGAATGCGCGCAAGGAAGAAAGTCCCGAATAAAGGGCATCCCGGAAAGCCCGCGGATCGGGGATATCCAGGTACCTGTAAAAGGAAAAAGTCGTCCGGGGCTCCGTTTCCGCGAAAAGCCGTGCCTTCATCTCATCCCGGGAAACCCTATTGTGCAACAGCGCCATAAGGCGCAAATTTACGAATGTCCGCCAAAATTCTTCGAAAGGCCTATCAGGGCCGTTTCTCCGAAGTTCAGGTTGAAGGATTGCCCCGTTGTACCGAACTTATGGACATGGGTTAGGCCATAGTCCAAACCTCCGAGCGAAAGGTTGATCCCGAAACCCTTCCCGAGTTTGAACAGTAAGGCGGGAAACACACTGAATTCATACGCGGTGGTTTGTTGTGGTACGGTAGGATTGCTGGGATCGACGTTTTGTTTACCATAATCGGACCAGGTCGCCTGAAACTCTCCGTACACGGAAAGCCATGAATTCAGGGAATGGGTATACCGCACAAACGGTCCGGCGGAATAAAAATCCACTCCGGTGCCGCTACTGGCGTCGTTGTTTTTATTCCCATAATGCGTATAGCTTGCAATGGCCCCCACCGTCCAGTTCCGGCTGAATTGGTAACCAATCTGGGGGGCCAGGTAAAAACTGCTGCTGGTTCCTGCCTGGCTTGGATTATCGGGAGGGGTGACCTTATTCCCGGAGTAACCGATGTCCCCCGCAAGGAGTATGCTGCCCTTTTGAGCAAAAGAGGCGGTAGCCGATAAAAGGCACGCCGCAAAAAGCAAGGTGTGTTGTTTCATATATGTAGGTTTTATGGTCCGATTTTAACCCCAATTGTCAACCCCGTTAGCTGTCCCCCGTTGGAGGGCAACCCCCAGAGATAATCCACCCGCAGGACCTTTAAAATGTTTTCCAATCCCACCGCTATTTCCGTATAGGTGCGTCCGTCGGAAAGATAGAGGTAGTGCACGCCCCCCACCAGGTACCAGTCCAGGCGCCTGAAAAGGGGAATCTTATTGGTCAGGAGCCCTGCAAAGTGGTGCTCCGCAAAGCCGGTAAAGTAGAACCTGTCGGTATTGCTATACAGGTAATAGGGCGCGATCTGAAACTGGTCCATATAGTTGGTGGCAAAGTCCGTCTGGTTACCCTGGATATGGTTATAGTCCGGGAGAGCCACCGTCCGGTTATTGATAAACCCGCCCACGGTCAGTTTGTACTTGAACAACCCTCCGATCTTGAGGTTGATGTCGTCCTGGACCGAAAGTTTCCACTTGTCGAAATCTGCCGTACTGCCCAGGAAGCCGGGCAATCCTTTGGTATAGATGAACGTCACCGTAGGATATTTTGAGCCAAGGGCCACGAGCGACTCTGGGAATTCCATGTACTTCATTCCCGGGTGCCAGACCACGGTGAAACTAACGCTCGCGGCCTTGTTGGGGCCCATGGGCGCCGCCGCAAAAGGAGGCGGATAGTTCGAGGTAAAGCCCGGCTTGCCACCCGCCTTTATCCAATAGGTCGCCGTATCGGTATTGGTCAGCGTAACCCGGTCCTGCCATTCCCCGCCCAGGGAAAATCGGAGACCGGTGGTCCCCAGGTCTTTGGAATAGCGGATGCGACCATAGGAAGCCTCGTAGATCTTCATGTAGTTGGCTACCTGGAACAGCGTGTACGCCGTATTCAGGAGCGGCGAAATGGGCTCGTCGGGGTCGTACTGGAAAACGGTCCGGCCGCCGCCCACCTCGAGAACCGACCGGTATTTTTTATTGAACTGGTATTTGACCGTCCCGCCGGCGCCCCAGTGTTTGTTGGAAAATCCATAGCGCACGTCCGGATGGATTTCCAGAACCTGGCGTGTCCCGAAGTCCTTCTGGTATCCTATCAACAGGTGGGCGAAAGGCCCCTCCACGGTATTGAATCCTACGGCCTGGGTCAGGGGCGTTAGCGAAATGCTCTCGTGCTTGCGTGTATGCGTGATCGTAATGCCGGTCATGAAGAGTGCCAGGGGCGTTATCTTGCTGTTGGCCCTGTCCACGGAATCTTGAAAGGGCGAGGTTGCCTGGATTTTCTCGAGGCTGTCCTTCACATGGTAGTCCCTGGTCTCGCGGGGCGTAAGGGGCAACGGCCGGATGGTGTCCCAATAGCTTTCCGATTTCTTATTGGAACCATCGTCATATTTGATGGCGATGTTGCTGAAGTAATTTTTCGGGAAAGTAGGGTGCACCTCGAAGTCCGAGTAGATGTTGGCGACACTGCCGCCCCCGTTGAAACCAAAGAGGTTGAAAGCAAAATACCCTACCTGGCTCCGCATCACCCATGTCTGCGTATCCAGGGGCGCATACAACTGTTGGAGGTGGAAGGTGTCGAGTAGTTCCAGTTGTGCTGTTTTAGTTAAGAAAAGGTCGGTGCTATGCAGCCTCCATTCCTTGTCGATGATGTTGATAAAGCCCGTCCAACAGGGCTCGTAGGTCCGCTTCGGCGTGACCCGGATTTGATTGATGCGGCGTCCGTCCTCCACGTACGTCCCCACCAACTTGTATTTATAGTAGTGGAGTGCGTTTTCGGAGATGGGGGAAATGAACCCTCTGGGGTTCATATTACCCAACTGGATGACGTTGTCGTAAAACGAAATCAGGAAGGGGATGGTCGCTCCATATCCATTGCTTTGGCCGCTCACCTTGGTGGAGATCACCTCCACCCGCTGTTTGTCGGGGGGATCTTCCGCATACCGGGCCACCACCTCGGACATGTATATCGTGGCATTTTTCCCGATATAATTGGTGTCCGTCGGGATTTTCTGTCCCATGAAGGTCTTCGGGGTATTGTAAAGCCCCGCCTTGCCTTTGGAATACACCATGCATTGGAAGGATTCCAGTTCTTTCCGGTGACGCACCCGCTCCCTGATCGTGTGGCGGATAATGGCGTAGGCAGGGTCTTCCCCTGTCCCGATGATGATCTCCTGCAACATTAGCTGACGGGGAGAAAGCCGGAAATTAAGGGAGTCGTCTCCTTTTATCGTAATGCTGTGCACGGAACGGGCATAACCGACGTGCTCACAGATCAGGGTATACGAACCCGGGTCTAGGTGAAGGTTATAATGGCCTTCGGCATTGGCTGTGACTCCACGGGAGGTACCTGAGACCGTGATCGTAGCAAATGGCAGGATGGATCCGCTGGTGTCTCTGACGACACCGGTCAATACTTGCGCGGGTAATATTTCAGGGAAAAGAAAGCAAAGCAGAAGTAGGTGTACACGCATATGAATCCAAATTAAGGCTTGAATTGTTAAAATTCTTCTAGCATAAGATTTTATTAGTATATTTTAACATGAAATTGCTGCTGACTGCTTTTGCATTATTGGCATCCGTACCTCTCTACGCACAGTTGCACTTCAACTTCACCAACCGGCAACACGTCGTGATCATACCTTTCGAGCAATCGGAAGATGGACACGTCTTTTTTAAGGGAAGGGTAAATGATTCGGGAGATTTGGATTTCCTATTGGACCCCGGCACCAGGGCTTCCGGGATCGTCGTGGATCCCATGGTGGCCAAAGCCACCAATTTCCCTCAAACCGACAGTGTGATCCTGACCCTGAAAACCCTCCGGATCGTGCACCAACGGGTTACATGGACGCCCCTCAAAGAGGTGGAGCTCAAAGACCACCACTCGGTCAACGGCGTAATGGGTTACGAATTCCTCCGGTCCTTCGTCGTCCGTATCGACCCCCACCACAAATGGCTGATCCTGACCGACCCCGCCTATTTTCAAGGAAGCACGCTAAAAGGCAAGCTCAGCCTGGGAGATACTCCCCCCGATCTAACCCAATACATTAAACAGGGAAAGACGGTAACCTTGAATTACCCCAAACAATACATGGTAATTTCGGAATAGCCTCATCGCCGCCGATGTAGAAAACTTGCCGACAAGGCCGCAGATCCCCCGACAATACCGCCAACGAACCCCGTAACGGCGATCAACAACATCGGCGAAGTGATCTTAAACATAAGTAGGCTGATTCGACCCGACAAGAGGTGGTTGTTCCCCTGGTCCAGGTACCAGGCCAGCCCTGCCCAAAGCAGGAAAACGGCCAGGAACCCGCAGCAAAAGGCCATCCAGGGCTTTAGGGGGATCAAAGCGCTGACCGCGAAAGCCACGAAGGCCACCGACCAGAAAGGCAGGTATAGTTCGGCGCCGAGGCTCAAGAGGGCGATCAGTAGTATCGTTATGAGGATTCTCATTTTATAAATTTGGACGCGCCATAAGCGCGTCAGGGTTTGTTGAAATTGATAGTCCACTGGATGCGCGGGTCGGAGCTTTCCTCCGGCTTCATAACCCAAAGCGTGTCATACTTTCCCTTGGCCCAGGTATCCACGAAATCATCATAGTAAGGACTCCCGGGATTACCGTTCTGGCCCCCCGGGTAGATTCCGTAAGCCTGCGTAGGCTCTCCAAGCTCCACCACCATGCGCCAACTGGGCCCATGATCGGAACGCGTCGCATTGATACTATAAGTACCCCCACCCGTGTTGATGTGGAGGTCGCTGAAGGCGTCGCCCAGGGGGTGCGAAATATGGGTGTCTTTATAGGGACCCCAGTTCAACGAATTGGAATAATCCGCCTGGAGCATTTCGGGATAAATCTTTTTCCAGGCCAGGGTAGCGATCTGCCGCAGGGTTTCGGTCTGGGGCGTCTTAACGTCGTCCACATAGGCATAGGCGCTATCCTTCAACAGGGCCTCCAGCAAAGTCTCGTCTTCGGGCATTTCCAGGGGAAAGCGGGACTTTTGGGTGAATTCGTCCATGTATACCGTATTTTTCAGCGTATCCCACCACGTGCTGAATATGCTGGGCGCCTTGTCCCCCGGGTTATTTTGGAGGTTCCAGTCCCTCACCGCGTCATAGTAGTGCAGTTCCGCGGGTTCCATCGTTGTCGTATCCACGAAGCGCAGGAAAATCGGCCTGGCCATTTGCGCGAACAAGTCGTAGGTGTCGGTTTGAAGGTTCATCATGTCTTCCACCGTAATGTTGTTCATGGCATCCAAACGACGGTTGATCTCCATTCCCCGGTAGGGCGGATAGCGTCCACCTAAATAATAAGGATAGACCTTGGGATCCACCGGGATCTGATTGGCACTGCTGACGAATCCCCTGGGTGGGTTGACCATATGGGGATTTTCGGACTGGGGAATTGTCCCCTGCCAGTTATAGGTAGAATCGAAGCCTGGCATGACGAAATCTCCCTGCCGGAACCACTTGGCTGGAAATCGTCCCTGATCCCAAATGGCGATGTCCCCTCCCTTCGAGGCGAAGACACAGTTTTGGCCAGGGGCGGCCAGGTTACGGATGGCATTCAGGTAGTCATTATAGTTTGCTGCGTGATTCAGGTCATGGAAGGCCAGTAGCGCGTTATTTTCCTGGTGGGCAGCCCATTTACAGGCATAGAACCGTCCGGTTTCCAGCATATCCGGGAAGGAAGGTTCGAACATAACGGGCCCGAATAAGGTATAAGCCACCGAATCGATAAAATCGGGCTGCCCTTTTACCCTGATGTCCTCGGTGTGGAAGTCCGTTGGCAGCCAATCCCCGTTGTACCGGTATTCGGTACGGGTATCATCCTTGAAGCGGATTTCATAATAATCCCTTACGTCGCGCATGGCATTGGTGAAGCCAAAAGCGCAACTGTCATTAAAACCAATGATGATCCCCGGAGCGCCCGGCAGGGATACCCCAAAGACATTCATTTCCGGGGTATGGATCTGCATCTCATACCAGATCGAGGGCAGGCGCAGGCTCAGGTGGGGATCGTTGCAAAGGATGGGATACCCGCTCTTGGTTTTGGCGCCCGAAACCGCCCAGTTGTTGCTCCCGTTTTCCTTATCGGGCTTCATCAAATCGTACGGAAGGAACCCACCCGCCGTCATCATATAGGCGCTGTCCACATGAGCAGGGAAGTGCAACCGGATCCCGGGTGTATCTTTTTTCCCGTACAACACGGTCTCCTTCGGGATGATGGGATCCACCGAATCCTGGAGCGTTGGATACAGCAGCTCGTAATCCGCCGCGGAAAACACCGTGCGTGCATTCGTCCTTTCAAAGTCGTTTTCCGCTCCCGCCAGGTCCAGGGTCATTTCCTCGAGGAGCAGGGCCGTTTTCAAATTGCTCCAGGGCTCGGGGGTATATCCCAGCAGTTTGAATTCCAATGGCAGGGAGGCCTTGGTAAGCGTGGAAATATAGGCATTGATGCCTTCGGTATAGGCATCGCATTCGGACTTGGTGGCAGGGTCGGCCTCCATTCCCTTCAAGGCTTGCTCGGCAGCGTACACCATTCCCAGGCGCCGGTTATACCGGTCTATCCTCAGAAAATTCCTGGAACCGGAACCCGGACCGAATACCTCCGACAAACGTCCTGCGGCGTAGCGCGTTTGAATATCCATTTGCCAGAGGCGGTACCTCGCATGCAAATACCCTTGTGCGAAATACGCATCTTTTTCATTGGAGGCGAAGATGTGCGGGACAAGGTGCTTGTCCAGGCATACCTTTATGGGTCCGGAAAGTTCCTGGAAGCGAAGGTTCAAGCTGTAATCGATATCAGCTGGTTCCGCATTTTGCCAAAACCCCTCGAGGGGGCTGAAAAAAGGGCCAAGTGCAGGGAGAGGTCTGAATGAAGTATTCAACACAACGACCAGGATCCCAGTCACTAGGGTGGTGCTGATTAGGGGCCAAACACGCATAAGAGGTAAATGAGGTGGAAATTAGGCCTTTTTCCCGGTATTTAACAAACGGGTCAGCAATTCGACTTCCTCCATGGAATTGTAAGCGTGGAGCACGATGCGTAAACGTTCCGTATCTTTTGGCACGGTTGGGTAAAGGATAGGCCTCACATCCAACCCCGCCTCCTGGAGTCGGGCCGCCACCGCCCGCACCTCCGCATTGCCAGGGATAATCACTGCCTGAATGGGGCTCGTACTGACCAGCCGTTCATACGGCAACGATGTCTCCTGGAACCGGGCAATCAAACGTCTCAAATGTTGACGCTCCGCCTCCATTCCCGGAAATACCCCGTAAGCCTTTCTTATCAACCCCGCTGAAGCCGGTGGTAACGCCGTCGTATAGATCAAGGCACGTGAAAAATTGACCAGGTAGGCCTTAAGGCTTGCACTCCCCAGTACGACCGCGCCGTGACACCCCAGCGCCTTCCCGAAAGTATGCATCCGGGCGAAGCAGGCCTCACCCTGCACCAACCCTTTTCCCCTCTCCCCCACTACTCCCGTAGCGTGTGCCTCGTCCACGATCAGCCACGCGCCATAGCGATCACACAACGCAGCGATCTCCTTCAACGGGCAAAAATCCCCATCCATCGAAAACAAAGTCTCCGTCACCACATAAACATTCCCACCCGCCGCCGCTCCCGCGCCACTCCCTCCGCCAGCCGCCGCGCCCCCACCGCCATCTCCGCCCTCTGCCGCGTCCGCGCCGCTCCCCCCACCTATCACCGCGCGAAGCCGTCGTTCCAGGTCCTCCATATCATTATGCCGAAAGGAAAACGCCTTTGCGAAACTCAACCGGATTCCATCCCGGATGGACGCATGCGAGAGCGCATCATACAGGATCGTATCCTCCTTCTGCCCAATGCAACTCAATAGCCCCACATTTGCATCGTATCCCGAGTTATAGATCAGGGCCGACTCCGCTCCGTGAAAGGCAGCGATCTCTTCTTCCAGGATAGACAACAATGGATAATTACCTGCCAACAGGCGTGACCCGGTGCTGCCACTGCTCAGGGCAGGATCATGGGCAAGCAAATGTCCCCTTGCAATCCCCAGGTAGTCGTTGGAACAAAAGTCCACCGGCAAAGCGCCCATGCGCAGTGCACGCAAGGCGCCCTGTTCACGGCGCGCCTCCAGTTTGGCCCATAAGGTGGCTGGTATCATGGCGCCCAAAGATATACCTTTGATGCATGGAAAAAAGCGTTCTCGGCCTTCAGCTCCCAACGGATCCCCGATGGGTGGACCTCGCCTCCCTTTCCCTGGAAGACATCCTCACGGATCACGCCTACTGCGAACAAAAAGCAGCCGCCAGTTGCATATCCCTCATACAACGCTATCCTGACCGGGAACGCCTCGTAAGCGAGCTCGCCCCCATTGTCACCGAGGAATGGGGTCATTTCCGGCTGGTCTTCGCCGAGCTTCAGCAAAGGGGATTGCGCTTGGGCCGCCAAAGGAAAGACGATTACGTTCACGCCCTGATGGCCTTCGAAGTCAAGGGCGCCCGGGAAGCCCACCGCCTCCTCGACAAACTCCTCTTGTGCGCCCTCATCGAAGCCCGAAGTTGCGAGCGCTTCAAACGCCTCTCAGAGGGACTCGACGACGAATACCTACGACAATTCTACCGTCGCTTCATGGAAAGCGAGGCGGGGCACTATACCCTCTTCATCGATCTGGCCTTGGAATATTTGCCGCGTGAGCAAGTGCGGCAGCGATGGCAGGAATGGCTTACCTACGAAGCGACGGTCATGCAGACCCTCGAAGTCCGCGGCGACCGCATGCACTAATTTTTTACTGGTAATCCCCAATCAAAGGATAAAATCTGCGTGTTCTTTGAGTGACATCTTAACTATATGCTCCATATGATATAAATAAACGAGGATACCCTCCTTGCGCGCAAATTTCATAGGAGACACAAAATCACTATCGCCGGCAATCAAAACAAGTTTGTCAACTGTTTTTTTACTCGACATCCAAGCAATATCAAGGCCAATCTTTATATCGACAGATTTCTGTTTAAAATCAGGTTTAAAATGGCCCGGGTTTTTGTCATCTATTTTCCAGCCATCAAAGGATAAATCCCCCAGTCGAAGCGCCATTTGAGGGAACAATTTTAAATCGTTTTGAAAAGCAGATGACGCCCTGTAAGAGGGTTCATTTGAAAAATCAATTTCTGTTCCATTAGGCCTTTTTTTCTTTTCCCCGAATGGCCTACAATCATAATAAAATGCTCTAAATAAAATATCGTTTGAGTTTTGATGGACGGTAAGTGCTGTAACCCTTGTCATCACATCATTGATTGTGTCTTGGACATCACTTGTGCGCGGGTTCCTATTATTAAGGGTATAAAATCGTTTCCTGAAAAATGCGCCATCGAATAGAATTGCAACTTTATTATTCATGGTCATAGGTATTAAAATAAAAAAACCACCGACTGCCCAGAAACCTAGGCCCTCGATGGCATATTTTTTACCGGCCTACCGGTGTAGCGGATTTCAATTGCAAAGTAATACATCTTCTCCGTGTTTGCAATACAAAATTACACACTCCCCTCTTTCAAAAAATAAAGAAGTTGCATACGCTCCGTAAGGATAATCACATCGCCCTCAGCGACAAGAAATCCTTCCGATTGATGTAATAAAGGAAAAGAATGTACAACACCGGCGCAAGGGAAAGCAAAGGAAAAACCCACATCCTCATCACGAGCCCGACTAAAAAGAAAACAAAGGTCAAACAAAGCCCCGCGATCAATTGCCCGTCATCCATCCCGCACTCCACCCGAAAATAATAGGTATTCAGGTGATAATAGACGAGCTCCAGGGGCCGGGAAATGTGGTACCCATCCGTAACCACCAGGATGGGATTATTATGGTCTACGTCGATCACCACTTTCTTGTTGTTCTCCAGGGGATAAATATCCTTCCCGTCCAGCACAATGCGTATCCTGGATACACGGAGCAGCAACTGGGGTTTTTTGACGACGACGATATGGTAGCTTCTGGTCACTTCAATGCGCGCATGATCACTTCGAATTCGCCGGCCTGCAGGGATGCTCCCCCCACCAGGCCTCCGTCCACGTCCGGGCGGGAAAAAATTTCCGAAGCGTTCCCCGCTTTCACGCTGCCCCCGTATAAAATAGACAAGTGCCCGCTCACAGAAGACCCATACCTGGCATCCAAAAGCGAACGGATGAACGCGTGCATCTCCTGGGCTTGTAACGACGTAGCCGTCTTCCCGGTGCCGATAGCCCAAATTGGCTCGTAAGCAATGACGATCCTGCTCATAAGGGCGGCATCCAAATGGAACAGACTCCGCTCGATCTGGCGCGCCACGAAAGCATTTTGGGTCCCCGCTTCCCTTACGGAAAGGGGCTCCCCGCAGCAAAACAGCGGAGTCAGGCGGTAGTGAAGGGCCATGTCCACCTTTTTGGCCAGTACTTCGTCGGTTTCATTGAAGTATTCCCGGCGTTCGGAGTGCCCCAGGATAACCCCGGATACGCCCATGGATTCCAACATCAGGGCGGAAGTTTCGCCGGTATAGGCGCCGGAGCTTTCAGAATAACAATTTTGGGCGAAAACCGAAAATCCCTGGCGACCCGATTCCGCCACACGCACCATAGCCAAATGAAGGTAAGGAGCGGGGGCTGCAAAAACGACTTCCTGGTGTGCACCCGGCGTCCATTCTACGGATAGTAGCCTTTTGAGCAATTCATCGGCTTGTCCGACGGTAAGGTGCATTTTCCAGTTGGCGGCGGCGATCTGTTTTCTCATAGTTGTGTTTGCGCGTCAGACCCCAAAAATAGGCCCTAAAATCCGTATTTCGCGTTCCGTCAAAAACTGCCCCTTGAGTTTTTTCCAATTGTCAATATCCCTCAGGGCCCGCTCCCAGTCGTAACGTTCACCATCGAGCCCCCAACTGAAATCGGGCAGGTAGCCCGGGCAAGGCCGGCCGCCAAATACATTGCAGCAAACGCCGACGACAGCCCCCGTATGAAACGCAGTCAAAACAGCCGACCGCGAATAATCCCCCATGAACAACCCCGCCTTCACCCCCGCGGAAACAGGACCTGAAAAACTCCACACGCGCACCGGAGTCGCATTGTTACGGATATTGGAATTGGTAGTCCCCGCACCCAGGTTGCACCACTCCCCGATCAGGGAGTCCCCCAGGTACCCGTCGTGGGCCTTATTGCTATGTCCCAAAAGAATCGAATTCTTAATCTCTCCGCCGACGACGCAGTAAGGCCCCACGGTAGTAGCCCCATACACACGCGCCCCCATTTTCAGAACGGCTCCCTCGCAAAGCGAAAAAGGTCCCCGGATCGTACACCCTTCCATAACCACCGCATCCCGCCCGATATAAATGGGTCCCGTGGACGCATTCAGAAAAGCCCCCGAAACTGAAGCCCCCGGCTCCAGGAAAACCGCCGACGGATTTACCACATGGTTCCCCGGCGGAACACCCAAAGAGCTACGCCCCGCCGTGAGTAAATCAAAATCCACCTCAAAATCCAAGGAATTCCACTGCACTAACTGCCAGGGATACTCCAAAAACCGGACTGGCCTGGGAAAAGAAACACAAGAAACCCCCGAAAGACCCCTATAAGCAATCAAAATATCCTGGTAAGTATACCCGGAACCGTTAGCCAGTAAACGCAAGATCGGCCAATGCGCCGGATCCGGCATCAGCGCGGCGTTGATGTACAAAGTGTCGTCGGAAAGCGACAAAAGAGACTCCCCGGGCCGGAAATTACAAAATCCCGAAGGGTCATCTGCGATAGGCGTCTCCGTTAAAATACGTACGTAATTTTCCGTAATTTTCTCCCAGGATTCCCGAATGGTCAGAATACCTTTGCGCAAATCCGCGACAGGTCGGGTTCGTGTAAAAGGGAAAAGTTGTGAACGGTGAAGGGGGTCGAAGAGAACGACGGTCATTCATTAAAGCTATGACAATAACTGTTGTCTAAGCAAAAATTCCATCTTAGTATTATTGTCCAGAAGTCGTTCGGTCAGCTCTTTGTTTTGCATTCTGAGGGCGTACAACTGGTACGCTTCTTCGAGGTGATGGATGATTTGGTCAGGGCTCCATGGCTTGGTACAGTAACGGAATACCTGGCCCAGATTGATGGCATCGATGACGGCCTGTATGTCGGCATAACCGGTGAGGAGAATACGGATGGGATCGGGAAATTCATCGAGGATGGATGCGAAGAATTCGATGCCGGTCATAGTAGGCATCCGCTGATCGGAAACGATGACATTTACGATATGCTCAGCAAGAATCTTCCTGGCTTCAGCCGCGGATTCGGCTGTGAGGATGTTGAACTGCCTGCGGAATGTTGCCTTAAAAGACAGCAGGTTATTCAGTTCATCATCGACATATAATACAGTAGGTTTGCCTTCGGTCATCATCGTGGTGAGGGGTTAGGGTTAAGTTAGGCAAATTTACTTTGAACTTTGGTTAACGGCTTACAAATGCCCGCACTTTTACAGCTATTATTACTTATACTGCGATTTCTTTGCGAAGAGCTAATGATGTACAATGGTCACGGAAGTCAGAATAAGGGCATTTAGGGCGGTAGACGAACCTGAAACTTGTCAGCGATTCATAGACGGGCACAAGAAGGTATTGGAGAATCACGGGATCAATAAAGTGACCTCTTCAACCAATGACTGGTCCACCCTGGAATCGGTGTATGTGGTAGTGGTGGAGGGCCAGGAGGATGGGCGCATGTACGGGGGATCCAGGGTGCACATCGCCGATGGGATCCACCTTCTTCCGATTGAAAATGCGGTGGGCGAGATGGATGAGTCCATCTATGAAATGGTAAAGACCAATACAAGAAAAGGCACCGGAGAGCTCTGCGGATTATGGAATTCAATCGAAGTCGCGGGCCTGGGCATCGGGGCCATTTTCGCCTCCAGGGCCGCACTCGCCATTGCACCCCAAATCGGGCTAACGACGATATTCTCCCTATGCTCCCCCGTTACCGTAAAATTTTCCGAATGGCAGGGGGGCCGGGTGATTAAAGATCTGGGAAATAATGGTACCTTTTACTACCCCAAACACGACCTGCTTGCCACGGCAGTATTTGTGCAGGATATGATCAACATGCCGGATACCGCTCCCCTGGAAAGAGAGCGGATCATGGATTTGAGAGCCTATCCCAAGCAGATCGCTATGGAAAACTACCCCTTCCGGAAAGGGACGACGTCGATTAAAATACATTATGACCTGGTCGTTAAGAACGCCAATGCCCATGAATTCCGTAATGGTTAGGGTGCTGAAAAGCTTGGCCCTGGCTTTGCTTTGCATACCAGCCACAGCCCAGGACCTGGTCACTGTTCGAAACGCCGACAAGCTCCAATCCTTAGGCATGAGCGCCATACATGCGCCAAACAGCCCCGACAGCCTCCACTTCCGGCCCATTGGAAAGGATATTCCCGTCTACTCCCGCTCCAACATCGACCAGTGGATTTCCTTCAGTATATATAACGCCACGAGCGAGCCCACCCTGTTTCTTACCGCAAGAGCCCCCAATGCGCCCCTGCTGATACTTTATAGAGGTAAGACGGAAATATATCGCGCAGGCAATACCTTCCCCTTTGCCCAAAGGGCCCAAAATGACGTTGATTTCGTGGCCAACCTCCGGCTGAGACCCGGGGATACGGCCACCTATTTCCTGCACGTCGTCAGCAACCACCCACTGGTCCTTCCCCTTGTTGTGGGGACGCAAGCAGCCACGGACCAGGCCGGGGATTCGAACATCTTCATCCTCGGAGCTTACTTCGGCATCCTGTTGGTTATCTTTTTTTATAACCTGTTTCTCTATTTTTCGGTCAAGGACAGGAACTACCTGTACTATATAATATATGTCTTTTTGCTGGGCATGGCCCAACTGGCTTCCTCGGGGTTTGCCTTCAAGTATTGCTGGCCCAACTATCCGGGCCTGAACAATTACATGGTGGTCCTTTTCTCGGGACTGGTATGCATCATGGCCATCGTCTTTGCCATTTACTTTCTTCAGATCCGGAAGTACGCCCCCAGGATCATGTTCATCAATACCTACTTCCTGGTTACCTATTCGGTGGCCATCGTGGGCAATTGGTTTGGGGCCAATTGGTTGAGTTACAATATTTTGGATATAAACGGATTCTTCATGGCCGTGTACGTGATTACCGTATCCGCCTATATCGCCGCAAAGGGCTTCCGGGCCGCTTACTTCTACCTCCTGGCCTGGTCGATCTTCATGGTGGGGCTCATCTTCTACGTATTAAAGAATTATGGAATCCTTTCTTCCTCCATCTTTTCCAATTATGCCCTGTATATCGGCTCTTCCCTGGAAGCCGTCCTGTTGTCCATCGCCCTGGCCGATAAGATCAATGAGTTGAAGCGGGAAAAGGAAGCCTCTCAGGAACAAGCCCTGGAAGTCGCCCGGGAAAATGAACAAATCGTCAAGAATCAGAACCTTCTCCTGGAAGCCAAGGTGCATGAGCGGACCGAGGAACTGGAGAAAACCAACCTCAGCCTCAATAACGCCCTCGATCACCTGAAGTCCACCCAATCTCAACTGGTGGAATCCGAAAAGATGGCTTCCCTGGGTGTGCTGACTGCGGGCATCGCCCACGAAATCAACAATCCTATCAATTTCGTCAAGTCGAACATCAAACCCCTCCAACTGGACATCAAGGACCTCCTGGAAATCATCACCCAGTACGAAAGTCTGGATCCTGCGAAAGACTTCAAGACGCAGATCGGCAACATCAACAGCTATAAGAGCCAGGTCGACATCCCCTATATCCGCCAGGAGATCAGCTCCCTGCTCCAGGGGATCGAGGACGGGGCCGCCCGGACCGCGGAAATCGTCAGGGGCCTCAGGACCTTCAGCCGTCTCGATGAGACCGAACTGAAAAAAGTGAGCCTGCACGAGGGCCTTGATTCCACGCTGGTCCTGTTGCGCAGCAATATGCCCGTGAACGTCCAGGTGGTCCGGGAATATGCCACGGTGCCTGCCGTGGAGTGTTTCCCGGGTAAGTTGAACCAGGTCTTTATGAACATCATGAGCAACGCGGTATATGCCATGGACAAGAAACATTCCGGCCAAACGGAAACCCTCACGGTGGGGACTATCCTCCATGACCCTGATCATGTAATGGTTCGGATAGCTGACACGGGTATAGGTATGCAGGACTCCATCAAGGAAAAGATTTTCGATCCATTTTTTACTACAAAGGAGATCGGGGAAGGGACAGGTTTGGGATTGTCCATTGTCTTCAGTATTATTGAGAAGCATAAGGGAAAAGTCCTTGTGCATTCGACTCCCGGAGTCGGAACCGAATTTCAGATTATCCTGCCCATTAATCACCCATCAAATTAGACTCAGCCCATGAGCGAAAACCGGATTAAGATTCTTTACCTGGATGACGAGATCAACAACCTGAATACGTTCAGGGCGAGCTTTCGCAGGAACTATGAAATTTACACCGCCCTAACGGTAACCGAAGCCAGGACGCTCCTGGAGGAGGTCTCCGTCGAGGTCATCATTGCCGACCAACGCATGCCCACCACCACAGGGGTGGAGTTCTTTAATGCGATCAAAGAAAAATTCCCCGACCCCATCCGTATATTATTGACGGGGTATACCGATATAGAAGACCTGATCGATTCCATCAACAAAGGGCAGATTTACCGCTTCATCCGCAAGCCCTGGGAGGAATTCGAGATCCAAAACGCGATCGCCAATGCGCACGACTTATATACGGCCCGCAAGCAGCTCCGGGAAAAAGTAGAGGCCCTGGAAAAGGCTAACGAGGAGCTGAACCGTTTCATCTACAGCGCCAGCCATGACATGCGGTCCCCCCTGGTGTCCGTCCTGGGGATCATCGACCTGGCCAAGACCGACCAGTCCATCACCGACCCCAACGGATATGTTGACCTGATCGAAAGTTGCATCATCCGCCTGGACGAGTTCATCAAAAAGGTCATCGAATACTACCGGAACACGCGCGTCGACACCGACCTGGAAGCCGTGGATTTCGATAGGATCATCCGGGAAGCCATAGAGGCCAACCGTCACCGGAACAACCTCGTCAATTTCTCGATCGACGTACAGCAGGACCACGTCTTCAGGGGAGACGCCTTCCGCACCTCCATCGTGTTCAACAACCTCATCTCCAATGCCATCAAGTATCAGAAATCGGACGAACCCAATCCCCAGGTAGAGCTGAAGGTCAGGACCTTCCCCCATAAGGCCGTGATCACCATTCGCGACAATGGCGTAGGGATACTCCATACCCACCTCAACGACATTTTCAGAATGTTTTTCCGCGGCAACCGCACGGATAACTCCGGCACAGGAATTGGCCTGTATATCGTCAAGGAGGCCCTGAACAAAATGGGTGGGACCATAGAAGTGGATTCTACCTACGGTCAAGGCACCACGTTCGAAATCATACTTCCCAATCATGTCTAAGATGATCATCCCCTGCGCCATAGTCCTGATCGACGATAACGCCGTCGACCTGTACCTGCACGAACAGGTGATGCGGCGCGCCGGGAAGTTCGAACCCATCTGGCCCTTTTCCAGTCCCTCCGAGGCACTCGACCACCTCGCTTCGCTACCCTTCCTGGAACCCGGAGCGCACTACCCCATCCTCATCCTCCTGGACATCAAGATGCCCGAAATGGACGGATTCACCTGGCTGAACCGCTTTGAAAAGCTTCCCGCCGCGGTCCAGGTGCGCTGCCACGTCATCATGCTTTCCTCCACCCTCCAACATACCGACAGCATCCGGGCCGAAGCCAATCCCGTGGTCTCGGCGTTTATGAGCAAGCCCCTGACGGTGGCAGGGGTATTGGAGATTTCAGATGGGATATTGAACTCCGGTTAAACCATCAAACCGGTTAATAACCGATAAGAAAAAGTTAAAATTTGGATAAAAAAAAGGGCCCATTCGGGGCCTTTTTTGTCCATTTCCGGTCGTTTATATATTCTATACCTGAAAGTACTTTGTATCCTTCTGATCCTCAAAAAGCAAAACCCCCTGAGGACTCAGGGGGTCAAAAGTATAGCCATGAAAAACAATAAGTACCGAAGTTACTTATTTTTTTCGTAACGTTTCTTAAATTTATCGATGCGGCCCGCCGTATCGACCAGCATTTTCTTTCCTGTATAGAAAGGATGCGACGAACTGGAGATGTCCAGTTTGATCACGGGGTACTCGTTCCCGTCTTCCCACTTAATGGTCTCCCTGGAGGAGGCAGTAGACCGTCCCAAAAAGGTCGTCCCGTTGGACATATCCTTGAATACAACAAACCGATAGTTCCCCGGATGGATGTTCTTTTGCATGATTTTCAATGTTTTACGCTTGGATCAGCCAAGCGAGAGTGCAAATTTACGATTTACCTCGGACATAAACGACTTTTTTAAGGTCTCGGTGAATCCTTTCAGGATTTCATATTGATAAATTGCAAAGGAATCCCAAGATTTGCGCCCTTCAACATTGCGATCACTTCTTGAAGATCATCGATCTTCTTTGCCGTCACGCGCACGATGTCGTCCATGATCTGGGATTGGACTTTCAGCCCTTTGTCCTTGATAAGTTTAACGATCTTTTTGGCATCTTCCATGGCGAGCCCGTTGCGGATGGGGACAGTTTTTTTAAACACCTTTCCGCTTTGAAAAGGTTCATTGCTCAGGTCGAACGCCTGGGGATCCAACCCCTGTTTTATGGAGCGGCTGATGAGGACATCGATAACCTGTTTCAGCTTCATATCGCTATCCACCTCTATGGTCAGGACCAGGTCCTTTTTGTTGAGGTCCAGCAGGACATGGGAGCCTTTGAAGTCGAAGCGGTTCGTCACCTCTTTACTCGTAGTGTTGACCGCGTTGTCCGCGACCTGTGGGTCCACCTTACTGGCAATATCAAAGGAAGGCATGACAATCTTATTTGTCGCAAAAATAAGGAAAGGCCCCCATTTGGGGGCCCTTCATATATTGTTTATCAAGGCTGTTGCTAGTTACTACCCTTCTTCACGCGCGACTGCTCTTCATCCGCGCTGCTCGTCTGCTGGTGCTGGCGGATATTCTGCTGGTTCTTCCCGAAGCGGTACGTAAAGCTCACGTTCACCACGCGGTTGTCCCAGTGGTTGACAATGTGCACGTCCACGTTTCCGTAGCGGCTGTACCCACTGAAATGGCCCAGGTTGAAAGGGTCCTGGAGGTTCAGCCTGAGGGTGCCGGCCCCCTTGAACAGTTGCTTGCTTCCTCCGAAATTGATCTGACCCATGGGGTTGGCGATAATGGTCCCCGACACTTGTTTGCCCTGGTACCAGCCACTGACTTCCGCTCCCCATCCGTTCTTGAAGGTGAAGGAATTGGTCATGTTCCCCGTCAGGGTGTACCCGAAGACTTCCAGGGGATACCCGTTGACGATCCCCTTAAAGTCGTTGTACGCCACGCTGACGTACAGGTTAGGCGTCCACCACTTGGTCACGGGCAGGCCCACGTTGACCGCAAGGCCGATGTTTTCCTGCCTGGCCACATTCCCTTGCTCCACGAACGTGGTATGCGTCGTGTCGTTCTGAAGCAGGACCTGTTGGATAATATCCGTCACCTGCGTATAGTTCAGCGTAGTGGACAGGAAGCCCCTGTACGTGTGCGTTAGTTCGATGTTGTTGCTGAACTGGGGCTTCAGCTCGGGGTTCCCTTCCTGGTAGGTATAGGGGTCCAGGAAATACTTGAAGGGGTTCAGGTCACCGTAATCGGGACGCTGGATTCGCCGACCGAAATCCAGGACGAACTGGTTCTTGTCGTTTAAAGTATATTGAATATAGGTCGTAGGGAATAATTTCGTGTACCTCGGCGCGAACGTGGAGTCCGTGGTCACCAGGTCCCCGTTGGACTGAGTGCTTTCCAGGCGTAACCCCGCCTGTACCGTCCATTGCTTATTGAACACCTTGGTTACGTTGGCGTAGGCGGCGTATATCCGTTCGGTGTAAATGAAGTGGTTGGTCTTGGTCGTGTCCACGAACCACTTTCCCTGGGTCCGGTTGTCGTATTCGGCATCGTTGTCGGTGCGTACCGAGCTCGCCTTGACTCCGACTTCCAGTTTCCAGTTGTGTTTGAAAGGGTTCACATAATCCAGCTTACCCGTATAGATCCGGATGGTGCTGGGCGTGATCCCCCTCAGGGTATCGATGGGCGGCAGCAACACCCCGTCGGGGGTCGTGTAATTGGTATAATACATCTGGTTATTCGATTGGTCGTACCCCAGGTAGTCCAGGTCTCCGGACAATTCCTTGCCCGTCGTATCGAAGGTGTGCTTGAAATTCAGGTTGGCCCCCAGGTTTTGCCACCTCGATTTCACCGACCCGTTTGTATTGGTGATGGAATCGATATTCTCCGAACCATCCTCCATATAAGTGGTGTTTTGGCTGTTGAAGGTCGAGGGATTGAAATCGCCCTTGAAGACGACCCCTATCGTGGTCTTTTTATCCAGGTAATAGTCCGCACCCGCCTTGAAGCCCTGGTCGGCATCTATATTCAGCATATTTGTTTGCTGCCGGAAAATGGCGCTCACGGGGCCGTTCAGGGTATCCCGGAAGTTCCGGATCAGGTTCAGCGTCTGCGGGTGTTCGTTGTAACTTTCATTGTAGTTCCCGAAGAAGTTGAATTTCCCTGTACGGTAGTTCACGTTGAAGCTGTTGTTGGCTTTCGGGCCCTTTCCCTCACCTCCTCCCACCGTAACCGAAGCGTTGAATCCGACCGCCTTGTTCTTCTTGGTCTTCAGGTTGATGACCCCCGCGTTCCCCGCCGCGTCGTATTTGGCGGGTGGATTGGTCATGATCTCGATCTGATCGACCTCGGAACTGGGCATGTTCTTCAGCAGGTTGGCCAGGTCGGCGGCGGATAAATAGGTAGGCCTGCCATCGATCATCACCAGGACCCCGGACTTGCCCTTGAGGCTGATATTTCCGTCCTTGTCCACCGATATGCCCGGGGACTTCTGGAGGACGTCCATGACGGTCGTCCCTACATTCGTGGGGCTGGCATCCACGTTTACGATCGTCCTGTCGATCTTTTGTTCCACCAGGGGGCGCTTGGACGTTACCGTTACCTGGGCGACTTCCTTCACCTCGGGGATCATCCTAAGCGCCCGCACGGTTACATCGGCCTGCCCCATCGTCACCACGTCACTATACTTTCTGGGCATCCCCACTGCCGAAGCGGCAACCAGGTAGCGGCCGGGGGAGACCTGTCCGAATTGGTACACCCCGTCCGCTCCTGTTGCCGTCCCTTTGATCTCCGTCGAATCCTTCGCCCTTAATAAGATAACGCTTGCTTTTTCCACAGGTTTTCCATTTTGGTCTTCTACGACTCCTTTAAGTGTCTGGGCCTGAAGGGCCAAGGGCAAAGCAGAAAGGATGGCAAAGACAGTAGTTTTGAAGTTCATGGCTATTAGTACTTGATGTTATAATGTTCATAGCAAAGATAGATACCTTGCAATACATAGTACATTGTTTAGGATAAAAGGTCGTAATCCAGGGATAACTGGAAACTGTTCAACCTAAAAAATGGCAGGTAAACTTTACGTGAGCCGTCCGGCCGATGGCCGGGCCCATGTATGACGTAGCGCGGTCAAAAAATGTTACACCGCCCCTACTTTTTTTGCGCCGGACGCTTACACCGTAGCCGCAGCTTTTTTCGCTGCCAGGCGCTTCCAGTAAAACCAAAGGATAATTCCGCTAATGAACAACCCCGCCGAAATCAGCTCCGCCTGGGAAGGGTGCCCCGGGAACCAGTCGTACTTGGTATTGACCCGGATCGTCTCCACCAGGAAGCGCTCGATCCCGTTCATGACCAAATAAACTGCAAACAATCCCCCCGGAAATGCGATCCTCCGGCGAAGCCCCATCAAAACCCCGAAAAGGATCAGGCACGTGACCGTTTCATAAAAAGGGGTGGGAAATACGGGAACCGGGAGAAAGCGGCAGTATTCGGCCTCGTCGGTACACCCCGGGAAATAGGCGCCTTCCTTGAGGACGTTGTGCGGGTAATTATAGGCAACCACCCAGGTGGGGATACCTGCGGGTGCTTTAAAGCTCTTATGCGGCACTTCGTCCAGGGTTCCAAATTGCTGGGTATATTCCCGGGCGTTTGCGAGCAGGGCCTGCCGGTAGTGCGTGGAGTCGCTCAACACAACCTTCCCATCCGGCGTGGAGACGTAGGCGCTGTTGAGGATCCCCCAGTCACCATCCCCCGCCACCTGGCAACCGATACGGCCGATGGCGTAA
>CAZJDB010000120.1:0-5939 GCA_964544695.1 uncultured Chitinophagaceae bacterium | reverse complement strand
GACCGGTATTTCAATGCGGAGCGGATATTGGGAATTTTGCACCTCGCCGGCGCCATCTTGATGTACTTCATGTACAAGGCGGGTACCTTCAGTGCTTTTTATCCCCTGGTGTTCATTTATATGGTTTTGTACATGCCGACGCTGGCGCTCGTCAATTCGGTTTCCTTCAACCAAATATACAGCGCGGAAAAACAATTCGGGTTTATCCGCGTGCTGGGAACGATAGGATGGATCGTCGCCGGATTGTTGATCAGTTTCGTTTTTCATTGGGACAGCAAGGACCAGGTCAAAGAAGGATTGCTTAGAAATACTTTCCTGATGACGTGCATAGCCTCCCTGGTGATGGGCCTCTTCAGTTTCTTCCTGCCGAAAACGCCGCCCAAGGTGAACCGTAAGGAAAAAGTCAGCCTGGGCACGATCCTGGGCCTGGATGCCCTGAAGTTGTTCAAGGATAGAAATTACGTCATATTTTTCCTGGCCTCCGTGTGCATCTGTGTGCCCCTGGCTTTTTATTATCAATACGCCCACGATTACCTGGTCGGCACAAAATTGCCCAATGCGGCCGGCAAGATGACCATCGGGCAGGGTTCGGAAGTCATTTTCATGCTCCTGCTACCCGTGTTCTTTTTGCGCTTCGGAATGAAAAAGACCCTCATCCTGGCCATGGCCGCCTGGGCAGTAAGGTATTTACTTTTCGCGTATGGAAATGCGGGAGAGGGGTCCTGGATGCTCATATTGGGGATCGCACTCCACGGTATCTGCTATGATTTCTTCTTCGTTTCGGGTCAGATTTACACCGACAATAAAGCCGGGGAAAAATACAAAAGCGCTGCGCAGGGCCTGATCACCCTGGCCACTTATGGCGTGGGCATGCTGATCGGTTTTTATGTGGCGGGCATTGTATTCGATGCCTATACCACACCCGGCGGAATCACCGATTGGAGGCACGTTTGGGTCATACCCGCGGTCATCGCCGCAGGGGTACTGCTCCTTTTTATCATCCTATTCCGGGAAAAAGGACAAGCGGCGGCCAAAACAGTATAATAATTGTAGTTTTGCGCCCTATGCGTGGGTACAAATTGAGCGTGGTAGCCAGACTTTTTATCGTATACATTTTTACTCTAATTTCTTTCGCTGCGTCGGCACAAGGTCTTTCCGTAGGACGCCCCGGCGACCATAGTTCGCTGCACGGCACGATCACCGATAAGAAAACCGGCAAACCCCTGCCCAATGCCACCGTTACCATACCCGACCTGAAGCTGGGCGCCGTGGCCGATTCCCTGGGCAACTATTCCTTCCCGAACCTGCCCGCGGGCACTTTTGTCGTGGAGGTCCACACGATAGGCTACTCCGCGGTTTCGGTAACCCTCAAGATCAATGGAAAGGCCAGCGCCGATTTCCAACTAACGGACGAGGCCATCGAAGAAAGCCCCATCGTCATCACGGGGACGTCGAAGGCCATTCAGATCGTCCGGAATCCGGTACCCATCATATCCATCAGCCACGATTACCTTGTCAATAACCTGAGTACGAACGTCATCGATGCCATTGCCAAGGTCCCGGGGGTAAATGCCCTGACGACGGGACCCAATGTATCAAAGCCTTTTATCAGGGGTCTCGGGTACAACCGGATCCTCACCCTGTTCGACGGAGTGAGACAGGAAGGGCAACAATGGGGAGATGAGCACGGTATTGAGGTCGATCAGTTCGGGATCGACCGCGTAGAGGTGATCAAGGGACCGGCCAGTCTGACGTATGGGTCGGATGCACTCGCGGGGGTCGTCAACCTGATCCCCACGCCCCCCGCACCGGATGGGAAAATGCTTGGAGACGTGCAGACCGAATATGCCACCAATAACGGCATGTACGCGGGTTCGGCCATGCTGGGCGCCACGAAGAACGGATTCGAATGGCAGGGCAGGGTTTCGTACAAGAGGGCCAAAAACTATCAGGACCCCGTGGACGGGCGCGTATACAATACCGCCTTCGAGGAAAAAGACGCCAATGTGATGTTGGGCCTGCACCGTAAATACGGGTATACGCACCTCAACTTTTCCATCTACGACGATTTGCAGGAGATCCCTGACGGGAGCCGTGATTCGGCGACACGTCAGTTTACCAAACAGATTACGGATCTGGATACATTCCGGCCCGTGGTGAGCCCCCAGGAACTGAATTCATACGCCATTACGCCCCTGCACCAGCACGTGCAGCATTACCGCCTTTTCGTGGCCAACAACTTTACGATCGGGGGAGGAAGGCTGGCGTTCAACGTGGGTTTCCAACGCAGTATCCGAAGGGAATTCGACCGGCCCCAGGAGGCTGATACGGCCGGACTTTTCCTGGAGCTGAATACGTATTCGTATGACCTGAAATACTTTTTCCCCGAATGGGACGCCTGGAACCTTACGGTGGGGGTCAATGGCATGTACCAGGATAATACCGTGACCAGGGGGACGGATTTCATCATCCCCAACTATACCCAATTCGACATAGGCCCCTTCGTGATGCTCAAGAAGACCATCAAGAAGCTCGACATTTCGGGTGGGTTACGCTTCGACAGCCGGTCCTTCCACAATCAGGGAATGTATACCTTCACGAGCCCCGTGACCACGGGGAGCTACCCGGTGTATGGGGCGGATACCGTAGGTGCGGGTCATCCCTTCAACGATTACAGTCACGTATTCACGGGGGTTTCGGGCAGCTTTGGGGCCACCTATAATTTCTCACACCAGTTTTCCATCAAGGCCAACGTGGCCAGGGGATACCGGGCGCCGAACATTTCCGAAATCTCGGCCAATGGCGTCCACCCGGGCACCAATATTTACCAGATCGGGAATCCTGACTTTAAACCGGAATTCAGTTTCCAGGAAGACCTGGGCGCGACTTTTTTATCCAAGAACGTGGTCGCCACCCTCTCGGTATTCAATAACGTCATATCCAACTATATCTTCAACCAGAAAGTGCTCAATTCCGAGGGGCAGGATTCGATCATCGTAGCCGGAAATGAAACGTTCAAGTTCCAGCAGGGCAAAGCCGATTTATATGGAGGCGAATTCAGCCTGGATGTACACCCCGTCAAGGCCCTGCATATTGAAAACAGCCTCTCCGCTGTCTATGCGCTGAATGAAGGCATCGACCCCAAGCTGCGCAACGACAGTAACAAATTCCTGCCCCTGATACCGCCCTTCCACGGGATTTCCGAGGTGCGCTATGAATTTTCCTCGCGCTCGGCTCACCTGTCGGGCAGCTTTGTAAAGGTCCAGGCGGCCTATTATGCTTCGCAGAACCGGGTATACCTGGAGGATAATACCGAAACGCGCACCCCGGGGTATATACTTTTTAACGCAGGGTTGGGCACGGGTGTCACCAATGCCAAGGGTCGCACCATCTTCAATGTGTATATCATGGGGAATAATCTCCTGGACAAGGCTTACCAGGATCACCTCAGCCGGTTGAAGTATTTCGAATTCTATCCGACCGATCCGCGGCCTTACCACGGCATCTATAATATGGGGAAGAACATCGAGTTCAAGATCGATGTGCCGCTCGACTGGTCGATCTAGGGCCAAAGGGCCCGCAGCCACCCGATAGCGGGCGCCATCCAATCCCCGGGCATCGCCTGGTTGTGCATACCGAACCCATGCCCCCCGAAATCATAGAGATATAGTTCGACGGGCACGTGGCGTGCTTCGAGCGCCGCGGCAAAATCCAGGGAATTGGCCACCGGGACTGTCTTATCATCACGCGCATGCATGATAAAGGTTGGCGGCGTCTTGTCGGTGACCTGAAGTTCGTTCGAGTATTTGATAATGGAATCCTGGGGTGGGTTTTTTCCCAGGAGGTTGTCGCGTGATCCTATGTGGCCGATACTGTCGGTAAAGCTGATGACCGGGTAGCCCAGGATCATGAAATCGGGCCTAAGGCTGGTATGTTTGGGATTGGGAATGTAGGCGTGGTTGAAATGCGTGCCCGCTGTCGAGGCCAGGTGCCCTCCCGCGGAAAAGCCCATGATGCCGATCTTTTGCGGGTCGACGCCGTAAAGAGCGGCGTTCTCGCGCACGTATTGAATAGCCCTTTGGGCGTCTTGCAGGGGGCCGATGCTTTTGTCGATCATGATAGCGTCATCGGGCAACCTGTATTTCAAAACGACCGCCACGAAGCCGGAATCGGCAAGGCGTTTGGCGACCTGGTAGCCCTCATGGTCGATGGCGACGATGCCATAGCCACCACCGGGGCAAATGATGACGGCAGTCCGTTCGGCGCCTTTGATCTTTGGTTTGTACAGGGTGAGGGTGGGATGGGTGACATGTCCGATGCGTAAAATACTCCCTTCGCTATCGACTGTCTCTTTTTCGTCCGAGGGTTTGGAGTTGGGAATAGCGCCGGGATACAATGGAACGACGGTCTGGGCTTGTAATGGCATGGAAATGACTAGAAATAATGCGATTCTGGCGAGCATGCCGGTAAGATACGTATTTTAGCGGATCGCGCTTCCGCGCCAAAATATTATGCAAATGAACCTCCGCCTGGGCCTCGCGCTCATCGGGGCCTGCGCCCTCACCTATTTATTGGGATGGTGTATCCCCCTGATGGAAATCGACGCCGCCCAGTACGCCAATATCAGCCGGGAAATGCTTCGTACGGGTCATTACCTGGAAATTTTCGACCGGGGAAAGGACTACCTCGATAAACCGCCCATGCTGTTCTGGCTGAGCGCACTCAGCATGAGGATTTTTGGCGTGCACGACTGGGCATACCGGCTGCCAAGCTACCTCTTCTCGCTATTAGCTATCTACAGTACGTATCGACTGGCGTTGATATATTACCGGCGCGAGATCGCATTGCTGAGCGCCGTAGTACTGGCGAGTTGTCAAGCCCTTTTCCTGATCAATCACGACGTACGTACCGATACGATGCTCATGGGCTGGGTCATATTTTCGATCTGGCAACTGGCGGCCTGGTTCAAGTTCCCCTCCTGGGGGCGCCTGCTGCTGTTATCCATCGGACTGGCAGGCGGATTGATGACCAAGGGACCCATCGCGCTGATCGTGCCCGTCTTTTGCCTGGGCAGCCACTTTTTCCTGCAACGTAAATTCCGCCAATTTTTCCGTTGGGAGTATATTCCCATGCTCTGCATTATCGGGGTCCTGCTTATCCCCATGTGCATAGGACTGTACCGGCAGTATGATATGCACCCGGGTAAAGTGATCGACAGAATTACCATCAACTCGGGGCTTCGCTTCTTTTTCTGGACCCAAAGCTTCGGTAGGATCACCGGCGAGAGCGCCTGGCATGAGAACGATTCCTTTTTCTTCCTTTTCCAGAATATGCTTTGGGCCTTCCTGCCTTGGATCATCTTTTTCGTGATCGGGTTGGTGCGCGACATCCGGCACTTGTTCCGCGTGAAATTCCGACTGCCGGAAGGCGAGGAATGGATCACTACGGGTGGGTTCATCCTCACATATTGTTCCCTGGCGATCAGTCGTTATCAATTGCCGCATTATATTTTCGTGGTTTTTCCGCTGGCGGCGATTATTGCGGCCAAGGCGTTTTACACGACCTTTTTCGAGGGGGCTGGGCGTGGGCGGAAGGCGCTGCGTGCCACCCACCTGATCATTTTTTCCCTGTTATGGGTTGCGCTGATCGCGCTGCTTTTCCTACCATTCCCGGAATTGCGCGTTCCCTATGGGATCGCGGCCATCATTGCCGCGGGGGTGTGGGTCATTGCCTGGGCGCGGAAAGCTAGCCTGGTCACGTTGGCGGTATTGACGATGGTAGGGATAAATGCCTTCCTGGGCATCGCTTTTTATCCGAGGTTGCTGCAATACCAACTGAACGAGGTCGTGGAGGAAGGGATGCGCCGGGAGCATATCCCTCCGGACCGCTTGTTCATTTATAAGATGGACGAGGAAAGAGCCCTGGATTTCTATACGGAC
>CAZJDB010000119.1:0-14387 GCA_964544695.1 uncultured Chitinophagaceae bacterium | reverse complement strand
GGCGAAAGCATCCAGGAGAAATTTGAATCCGATATTATTCTTCCTTGCATACCGGTATACGGCGATTCCCGCCACGATCAAACCTCCATAGAAGGTCAGGCCGCTGAAAGATAAATAGCTTTTGGGCTCCTGCATGAAGTCTTCCCAGTTCTCCAGGATGTGGAAAACCTTGGCCCCCGCAAACCCAAAGAACACGGCAATCAGTACAATGTCCCCCACCCTGTCATGCGGATAGATTCTAACCTTCCGCTCTTCGGGCTTCGGCAGTTCCTGCTTGTGCCTTTCCCTCCATTTCAGAAAAGCCAGGAAAAGCCCCAGGACGGCACCGCCCCAGAAATTCCCTTGCATGGAAAGGATATAAGCCTGCGGATCGTCATAAGCCGCAGCCCCCAAAACGAAAAAGCCGATGATTTTATAACCGAAAAGGAACCCGATCACGAAATTGGTAATGAGCTCCGTCCACGTAGCCGGATTGCCGACGGTGATCATTTCTTCCGTAGGCTGAAACAACCCTGCCGCTTCTTTTCTTTTTAGCTCCCGGGTCATTACCCAGGCGCCGGCGAAGAAAGCGATGGCCACGAAAAACCCGAACATATTGACAATGCGGGCCAGGGGCAAGTCTACACCAAACCAGCTTTTCAAAAGATAATAGAGATTGGGATACATACGCTGTTTTTTTGCCCTTAGGGCGACGCGCCGGAGGCGCGTCTGCTACTTCGCGCCTCCGGCGCGTCCGGTGCAATGATAAATGAAAAAAAGCCGCCCTCCAAAAAGGAAGGCGGCTTACCTATTATGAACAAAGCATTAGCAATACTCTTCAAAAGCCGCGATCAGGTTTCCCGCGATCACCTGGGCAGGACGTCCTTCGATTTGATGGCGCTCGATCATATGCACCAGCTTCCCGTCTTTAAATAATGCGATGCTGGGAGAACTGGGCGGAAAAGGCAGGAGGTGCTCTCTAACTTTATTAACTGCCTCCATATCAAAACCCGCAAAAGTCGTGGTCAACTGCTTGGGCTTTTTATTGCTGGCGGCAACTGCCATCAGTACGCCCGGGCGGGCGGACCCCGCAGAGCAGCCGCAGACCGAATTGATCATAACGAGGGTGGTGCCCTCCCTGGACAGGGATTCGTCTACCGCTGCTGCATTCAGCAACTCTTCAAATCCGTGGGTGGTTAGCTCGGCCTTCATAGGGGCCACTATTTCTGCTGGATACATAGTTTATCGTCCTTTTGCCTGCAAAGTTAGGACATAAGGACGAAAATGCGCCAAATAAGACGACCTGTCATGTTCATTCCGCCAAAACCGCCATAATGGCGCACAATTATGGCTTGGTATCCTCTTTGATCCCTACCTTGAAAATCATGATCATGACATACGTAAAATTTAATCACCAGCAACCCAGGAACCTTAACCAATTGGTTAATCGTTTCTTCGATGAAGATACCCTGGCCGGTTCCGTTTTCGGTTTTCCCCCGGTAAACATCTTCGATAGTAAGGATAATTATTCGGTGGAATTATCCGCCCCGGGCTATGAAAAGAACGACTTCAAAGTCCAGATTGAAAAGAACGTCCTGACTGTATCCGCCGAAAAGAAGGAAAACGTTGAAAACACCGACGGACGCCAGGTTCGTAAGGAATTTTCCCTCCGTGGCTTCAAGAGGAGCTTCAACCTCGATGAGAAGATCGACGTGAATAATATTGTGGCTAAATACGATAACGGAGTCTTAAAACTGACCTTGCCCAAGAAAGAAGAAGTAAAAGAAGCTAGTAAGGACATCACCGTACTCTAAGGATTTACGTATATAGATTGGCGCTATGCGCGGCGCGCTTTCGGCGCGTCCAAGATTGTTGTTTTTCACGCAAGAGTTGGTTTTGGTTTAACAAAAACCCCGCCTTTCCAGACGGGGTTTCACTTTTTAAAACCAGGGGGAGGCGAAAGGGTCTCGAACCCTCGACCTACAGTGCCACAAACTGTCGCTCTAACCAACTGAGCTACCGCCTCCATTAGGCCGCAGAGGCATTTTTTAGGACGGCAAAGATATAAAAAATGCGTTTAGCACAAAAGTAATTGATTTCGCCTGTTGATCCTCTGGCATTGCCGTTATTACCGCCTGTAAATTTTGAAGCAAGCACAACCGATTTTTGGAGGCAACTTTGCAAAAAAGTTTACATGAGAGTTTTTTCGTTATTGATGGGTGTTCTTTTCCTGGCATTCAGCCTCCAGGCCCAGGTGCCGGGAGGTGGAGCACCGGGGGGACGGAGAGCTGGACAAAACATGAACGTGGGCCATTTCTATGGCAGGGTTATAGATGCTAAAACGAATAAGGGCCTTGACGGGGCCACCGTGGAACTACTTCAAAACAAATACGATACCTCAACCCATGCGCGCAAGGATGTGGTGATCCGGGGATTATTGACCAAGCCAAACGGAGATTTCAGCCTTGAGAACCTGCCCGTCGTCGGGCAGTTCACGCTGAAGATTACCGCCATCAATTATGACGACTATACCCTACCTGTGAAATTCGATGTAAAGACACTCGCCCAAGCCAAGAACATAACGCCACCGGTAGGAGGCGACCAAACGGCGGGTCAGGGTGCGGGCATGGACCAGCTCCTCAACGCCATTGACAAGGATTTGGGCAATATCAAGCTGAAATCCAACGTAAAGCAAATGGGCGATATCGTTATCAACGCCACGCCGCCCCAATATAAGATGGCCGTCGACAAAAAGGTCTTCAACGTAGACAAGAACATCGTTGCCGCCGGAGGGATGGCTACCGATGTATTGAAGAACGTTCCTTCCGTGAACGTGGACATCGACGGAAACATCACCCTGCGCAACCAAACACCGCAGATCTTCGTGGATGGGCGTCCTACTACCCTGACGATGGACGAAATCCCCGCGGATGCCATCGAAAGCATCGAGGTCATGACCAACCCATCCTCCAAGTACGACGCCTCCGGAGGTGGAGGCGGCATTATAAACGTCGTCCTGAAAAAGAACCGTAAGGTAGGCTATAACGGAGACGTTCGCGCCGGGATCGATTCCCGCGGAAAGGTCAACGGCGGCGGAGACCTGAATGTGCGCCAGGGCAAGTTCAATTTCTTCATCAATGGAAATATCCGCGAACGTAAATCCATCGCCACGGGGAAGCTGAACCAAACCAACCTGGACAGCGCAGGGAACGATTTCTATTATACCCACCAGCCCAGCACCAATACCAGCGAAGGCACCATGGGCTTCGGCAGGGCCGGGGTAGACTTCTTCATGGATAACCGTAATACCTTTACCGTGGCGGGGAACTTCTTTCATGGGACCTTCCACAACTACGATAACTATAGCTCCGCCACTACCTATAACCTGAATAATTACCCCACCTATGCGGATAGTGCGAGCAACTTTATCCAGGACGCGACCAATACCAGTATTTTTCAAAATATTCAGGGAGAGCTGGACTATAAGCACAACTTTGCCAAATCCGGGCACGAGCTGACGGCCTTCGCCAACATGTCGGCCAACCAGGGTAACACCAACCAGGGCATTTACTCCATTATCAGCAGCCCCGTTTTCCCCACCGATCCAACCCTTAATTATACGTACCCGGAAAACATCTATTCCCACTCCACCTCACGGAACTATACCTTCCAGGCGGATTATGTCAACCCTTTCTCTGAAAAAACCAAGCTGGAGGCGGGCGTAAGGACCAATATTCAAAACCAGTCCAGCCAGACCATCTATGAAAACGCATACGACTCGGGAAAGCTCGTACTCCCGGACACTTCCCTGAACAATAGCTTCAATTACACCAACCAGGTGTATGCCGCATACGTGCAGTTTTCCAGCCAGCTCACCAAGAACCTGAGCTACCAGGCAGGTCTGAGGGGAGAAAGTTCCATGTATAACGGGACGATGTATATTCCGGATTCAACTCCCCAGAATTATACGCATAACTTCCCCCTAAGCCTTTTCCCCAGCGCCTTCCTGTCGTACAAGATCAACGAGCAGCAAAGCATCCAGGTCAATTACACGCGCCGGGTGAACAGGCCTAACTTCTTCCAGTTGAACCCGTATATCAACCGTTCGGACTCCCTGGCCCTTTCCCAGGGGAACCCTAACCTGGTTCCGGAATTTACCAGCTCTTACGAGTTCAACTACCAGAATGACTATAAGGGCGGTAGCTTCCTGGCGACGGTATACTATAAGCACACCACCAACCTGATCACGCGAAACGTAGTCCGGGAGCTTCTCCCGGGGCTGGTCGACAGCAGCAACGTATATACTTACGAGAACGCCAATTCCAGCGACGTCTATGGCCTGGACCTGACCAACCGCCTGGACGTTACCAAATGGCTCGACTTCATGGTGAACGTCATCGTATATAACTCCGAGATTAACGCGGGCAACCTGGCCGGCCTCCAGAACGAAAACCAGTTCAGCTATTTCGCGAAAATGAATGTGGATATCAAACTCCCCCTGAACTTCTCCATACAGCTCAACGGGGACTACCAATCCAAGACCATCGTGCCCCCGAATTCCGGTGGCGGTGGCCGCTTCGGGGGCTTCAACCAGGCCGTCTCCACCGCGAACGGGTATATCAAGCCCATAGGAGGTTTCGACTTCGCCGTCAAGAAGGAATTCTTTAAGAACAAGGCGGGGGCCATCACGTTCAACATGCAGGACGTCTTCCGCACGCGCATCAACGACGCTGTGTCCACTTCCCAATACCTTGTTTTGGATTATGCCCGTCTCCGGGACCCCCAGTTCATGCGCCTCACCTTCTCCTACCGTTTCGGTAAGATGGACATGAGCCTCTTTAAGAAAAAGAATATGAAGCAAGACCAGGAAGGCGGTGGAATGGATGTACCTCCAGGCGGCGGCGGAACCCGCTAAACGGCCCGCGCCGTGGAAGCATGGCCGGCGCCGCGGAAGCATGGCCGGCGCCGTGGAAGCACGGCCCCCGCTAGCCCTTTTTCCCGCTCAACATCGGCACAAACGAAAATTGCTCGAAGGCTTCTTCCCTGAAGGAGCCTTCTTCATTTTCCTTGGTCAGGCGCAACATCCGCTGCACACCCCCCTCGTCGAGGGGTATCACCATTTTTCCACCCGACCGAAGCTGGGCCACCAGCTTGACCGGGATATAGGGAGCAGCCGCCGTAATAAGGATCTTATCAAAGGGCCCATAAGTAGGCAACCCTTCAAAACCATCCCCATAAAAAAACTTCAAGTGTGGGTATTTGGCCCGAAACACAAAGTCCCGGTTGGCGTCATACAACTTTTTCTGCCGCTCGATCGTAAACACGTACGCCCCCATTTCCGCCAGGACCGTCGCCTGGTAAGCGCTCCCCGTCCCGATCTCCAGGACCTTCTCGAAGGGCCTGACCGCCAACAACTGCGTCTGATAAGCGACCGTATACGGCTGTGATATGGTCTGACCCTCCCCTATCGGGAATGCCTTATCCTCATAAGCGTGTTGGTCCAGGGCCGTGTCGAGGAAGTAGTGCCTGGGGATGGCATACATCGCCTCCAGGGCCCTCTCGTCGGTGATTCCTTTTTCCCGGAGGCCCTTAATCAACTGCTGGCGGAGTCCTTTGTGGCGGTAAGTGTCCTCGAATTGACGCATTTGAGGCAAAGTTACTTCAATTTCATATCCTCTATAATCGCCTGGATCTTCGCATCCAGCTGGGCCTCGACCCGCTCATACGAAGCCACATCGGAAAGCGGCGCATTCACGCTGAAGTAAAATTTGATCTTAGGCTCCGTCCCGCTGGGCCGTGCCGATATTTTCGTCCCATCCGCCAGTAGAAACTGCAACACATTCGACTTGGGCAGCGCCAGCGGATAAATCTCCTCGCTCAATACGTTCTTCCCGATCTGTCTTTGGTAATCCAAAATCGTTTTAACCGCCACTCCGGCAATAGTAGCAGGGGGCGCCTGCCGGTACCCTTCCATCATAGCGGCGATTTCCTCGGCCCCGTGCATACCTTCTTTGGTGAGGGAAATCAAAGATTCTTTATATAAGCCGCATTGCACATACAAATCCAGCAATTTATCGAAAAGAGACCGCCCCTTGGAGCGTTCATACGCCGCCATCTCGCACATGATGGCCACCGCCGTAACCGCATCCTTGTCGCGCACCTTATCTCCCACCATGAGCCCGTAACTTTCTTCCCCGCCGATGATATAGTGCTCGCGACCTTCCTTTTCCCTGATGAGCTCCGCGATCCATTTGAAGCCAGTCAGGACATTATAGCAATGGACCCCATAATGGGAAGCCAGCACGTCGATCATGTCGGAAGTGACGATGGTTTTGACCACCATATCGTTGGGCGTAGCCAGCCCGCGAACCTTCCGTGCCTCCATCAAATAATTGAAAGCGAGTATGGCCGTTTGGTTACCGTTCAGTAACACCCAGCGACCGCGATGGTCTTTCACCCCCACACCCACGCGGTCCGCATCCGGATCGGTTCCACAAAGGATATCGGCATCCAAATCGGAAGCAAGTTGAAGTCCCAGTTTCATCGCGTCGCTTTCCTCGGGATTGGGGTAGACGACCGTAGGGAAGTTCCCATCCGGAACGGACTGCGCATCCACGATCGTAACATTCGTAAACCCATACCGCTGCAAAACCAATGGCACCAGCGTTATCCCGCTGCCATGTATAGGCGTGTAAACGATGCCCAAATCCCCATGAGCAGCAACAACCTCCGGATACACCGACAGGCTTTTGGACATTTGAATGAAAGCCTCATCGATAGGAGCCCCGATCCGGGTGATGTTGGCTTCTCCCCCGCCCCATTTTACGTCGTCGAGGGATTCGATATTGTTGACTTCCAGGATGACGTTTTTATCGTGGGGAGGGACGAGCTGCCCTCCGTCGCTCCAATAGGCCTTATATCCGTTATATTCTTTCGGATTGTGAGAGGCGGTGCACACGACGCCGCCGTGACAGTGGAGGTAACGGATGGCAAAGGAAAGCTCCGGGGTCGGACGCAAGGCCTCGAACAAAAATACCTTGATTCCGTTAGCCCCCATGACGTTTGCCGTAATCTCCGCGAAGGCCTTGCTATTGTTGCGTGAGTCGTAAGCGATGGCGACGCGGATTTCTCCGTCCACCTGGGCCTTGAGGTAATTGGCAAAACCCTGCGTGGCCATGCCCACCGTGTATTGGTTGATTCGGTTGGTTCCCACGCCCATGATGCCGCGAAGGCCCCCCGTACCGAATTCAAGGGTCCGGTAGAAGGCATCGTTCAGTTCTTCGGGGCTGCGTGCTTGCAAATCCGCGACCGCTTGTCGCGTTTGAGGATCGAAATTTCCATCCAGCCAGGCTTGTACTCGTTCTTTCGTCTTGTTATCCATTGGTCAGGTTTATTTAAGGGGGTTATTCCAGCCACGCACCTTCTACAAAACCAGGCTCCACGGTGACGAATATATGTTCTTGCAACGTAGTCGAAAGGGAAAGACCCACGTAATCGGGTTGAATGGGAAAAGCTTTGTGGGCCCGGTCCACCAGCACCAGCATTTGGATACCCGCGGGATGCTTTTGAAGGAAAGGCTTCAGGGCATACAACAGGGTCTTTCCGCTGTCGGCCACGTCATCGATGAGGATGATCGTTTGCCCGTCCATGGGAATATCATGGCTCAAGGTAACCGTAGTGGGATGCTTTTTGTCCAGTTGAACTTCCACCAGTTCGGGGGGCGTCATTCCAATATCCACCAGCATGTCCTTCAGGAGGTGAGCGATCCGCATCCCGTTCTCATGGATGCCCGCAAGCACCAGGGAGGGTACGCCCGTATTTCGCTCCGCAATCTCATAGGCCATCCTTTGCAACTTTCGCCTGGCCGTTTCCGCCGATAGGATGTAGTTTTTTTCGCTCATGGGTGGCTGGTGTTTCAAGTCCCGAATGTAATGAAAAACGCGTTATCTTAGTGCCCATGCACCTCATTCAACAGGTCCTCTTCATTCTCGTGCTCGCTGCCGCCGTAGGATTGTTTGCAAAAAAGGTCCGCCAAATCGGAAAGCTCATCAACCTGGGCAAACCCGATGACCCCATAACCGACAGGAAAAAACGATGGAAGAACGTGCTGATATACGCCTTCGGCCAAAAGAAGCTCTTCCGCAATCCCCTGGTCGGCGTCCTCCACTTCTTCATCTATGCGGGATTCATCATCATCAACCTGGAAATTCTCGAAATAATAATAGACGGAATAGCCGGTACCCACCGGATATTCGAGAAACCGATGGGAGAAGCCTACCTATGGCTGATCGACGCCTTCGAAGTGCTGGCGGTACTGGTGCTCACCTCCTGTGTAGTATTCCTGCTAAGGCGCAACGTCGTCAGGGTAAAACGCCTCAACACGAGTGACCTCAAAGGCTGGCCCAGGAGAGATGCCAACATCATCCTCATCACCGAAATCATCCTGATGGCGTTGTTCCTTACCATGGATGCGACCGACGGAGGTTTCCTGATCTCCAAATACATCCACGTCCCGCAAGAAGTGGCAATAAACAAAACCTGCTGGTGGCTCCACATCATCGGTGTCCTGGCCTTCCTCAACTACCTCCCCTACTCCAAACATTTCCATATCATTCTCGGATTCCCCAATACGTATTATGCAGACATAACCCCTCCCGGCGAAATGGAGAACATGCCGAACGTCCAGAAGGAAGTCGAATACGTGTTCCACCCGGAAAACGCGCCAACCGAGCCGACAGAGCAACACTTCGGTGCCAAAGACATATTCGACCTGAAAAAAAGCCAACTTCTCCAGGCCTATAGCTGTACGGAATGCGGCCGCTGCACGGCGGCATGCCCCGCCAACCAGACCGGAAAGAAACTTTCCCCGAGGAAGATCATGATGGATACCCGGGATCGGATGGAACAACTAAGCAAAAACAAAGACGATAAACAGACCCTCCTCCACGGCTACATCACCCCCGAAGAGTTGCGCGCCTGCACGACCTGCAACGCCTGTGTCCAGGAATGTCCCGTGAGCATCAGTCCCCTGTCCATCATCCTGGAATTGCGCAGGGCCCTGGTCATGGAGGAAAGTTCCGCGCCCCCGGAATGGAACAGCATGTTTTCGAATATCGAGAATAACTTCGCGCCCTGGAAGTTCTCCCCCGAAGACCGCGGCGCCTGGGCCCAAAACCCGTAAGCCCAAAACCCGTAAAAGGCTCAAAACCCGTGAGGGTACATCACCTTGTACGCCTGGATGAGCGCCGTCAGCGCAAAGATCCCCCCGATAATGAGGTCCAATTTCTTTTGATTGGTATCGAGCTTGCGGACAACCCAATTCCCCCCATATACGAATATAGCCAGGGCGCAAAGTGTCCCCGTGGCCGCCCCGACCGTGAAGAAGTTGAACTCGGCCGCCTTGGGCAGGATCACCTTATTGGTGATCAGGTAGGTGCTCCATCCGAACCAAAAGGGAATCTGTACCGGGTTCAGTGCGCTCATCGTAGCCCCCAGCAAAAACCGGTTCATCCGGTTATTCAATAAAACATTTTTATGCTCATGCGGATGCATGGCCGCAATGAAGGTCGCCACCGACAGAGCCACCAGCATAGCTACCGTTAACCAGCCCAGCCAGTAGAACAGTCGGGCGTGACCTACGACCAGGCCAACGCCCTGCAGGGAAATCCTCAGGTAAATCATTTCCACCAGTGCCACGCCTATGGAATATTGCATGCCTGCCCGGGTGGTTTCCCTGGTGCCGATTTGCATCGCCGCCACATTCAGGGTACCCAGGGGAAAGGTCCCCAGGAAACTAATCAGTAAGCCGACTCCAAAATCGTACAGGAGATTGAGCATCTCGCAAATTTATCTAATTCGCGGGTACGGCGGCAATCTTCAGGTCGATTTTCACTTCATCCGACATGGAAATACTGGAACCCCCAACCCCATAATCCCGGCGGTTGATGGTGAAGGACCCCGTGAACGTATATCCGCTCCCGTTAGGGAGGGCCTGGAAGGGGAAGGAAATGGGCTTGGATACACCCCTGATCTCCAAATTCCCGAAAAGGAAGAGGTATCCCGCCTTCGTGGAGGGGGTCACGCGCGTCGAGGTAAAAGAGATCAAAGGGAATTTATCCACATCGAAAAAATCCTCCTTTTTCAGGTGCGTGTCCCGCATATCGATCCCCGTGTTGACGGAGGCGCTTTGAACACTAACGACAAAGCTGCATGAAGCCAGCTTCGAGGGATCGAAAACAATATCCCCATGCAATCCGGTGAACGTACCCGAAATACTCACCCCAAAATTCTTGATCTTAAAGGCCACAGATGAACTGTCGTCCACAGGCTTAAAGGATTGGGCAGACAAGCCAAAAGGAAAAAACGCAAATAGCAGCGCGAGCTTATACATAGGGCAAATTTACAGGAGGTCCTTCGTCAATTTGCTATAGATTTACACAAAATCGGGGAATGCATACACGAACCATGGCCGAATGGAGTGCTTCCGGGGAAAAACCAGACGTATTGTTCTGGGTAGGCTGCGCGGGCAGCTTCGATCAGCGGGCCCAGAAGATCACCCGGGCCTTTGCGCAAATACTCGCTAAAGTAGGCATCCGCTTTGCCATATTGGGTTCGGAGGAGAATTGCACGGGAGACCCCGCGCGCAGAGCGGGTAACGAATTCCTTTTCCAAATGATGGCCTACAATAATATCCAGGTGCTCAACGGATATGAGATCACCAGGATTGTAACGGCTTGTCCCCATTGCTTCAATACGCTAAAAAACGAATATCCCGCACTGGGGGGCCATTACGAGGTCGTCCACCACAGTCAGTTCCTTCAACAGATCATCGACGCAGGCCTCCTTCGCCTGAAGGAAGGAGGCAGTTTCCAGGGAAAAAAAATCACCTACCATGACTCCTGCTACCTGGGCAGAGCCAATAATATTTATGAGGCGCCACGCCGCGTATTGGAAATCCTGGACATGGAACTGGTGGAAATGAAGCGTTGCCGCAGCCGCGGCCTCTGCTGCGGGGCCGGGGGCGCCCAAATGTGGAAGGAAGAGGAGCCGGGCACGACGCGGGTGAATTGGGAACGGACCGATGAGGCCCTACAGACGGGCGCGAACCTGATCGCTTCCGCCTGCCCGTTTTGCAATACCATGCTCACCGATGGGGTAAAGAAAAACGAAAAAGAGGACGCGGTGCAAGTCTACGATATTGCGGAACTCGTCGCGGCCTCACTATCATAAAGTCATGACATACGAATTCAAGCACCTTCTGCCTAAGGACTTCTCCCCCACGGCAAAAGTGTGGATATACCAGGCCAGCCGCCCCTTCCTGCTGAGCGAAGCGCTGGAGTTGGAGACCTCACTCCAACATTTCGTCAACCAATGGACCTCCCACGGAGCCCCGGTCAGGGGATACGCCAATCTGTTATTTGGTCAATTCATCATCCTGATGGCCGACGACAGCGTCAGCGGATGCAGCACGGACAGTTCCATACACGTCATCAAGGATGCGGAGCGACGCTTTGGGGTATCCTTATTCGACCGGCAGACGCTGGCCTTCATCGACAAAGATAAAGTCCAGCTCGTCCCCCTTTCCCAAATGGAATACGCGATAAAACAAGGATTTATTGACGGGGATACGATTTATTTTAATAATATTGTGTCCTCAAAGGCGGAAATGGAGCGCGGGTGGCTGATCCCGGTGAAGGACAGTTGGCTGGCAAAAAGATACATTTACGCCTGAATGCGGAAGTAGCTCATCTGGTAGAGCGACAGCTTCCCAAGCTGTAGGTGGCCGGTTCGAGCCCGGTCTTCCGCTCTCCACTCCAACATATCATTAAAAAAATGACCCCCAAACGGGGGTCATTTTTATTAGAATATATTAGATTAGAACGGTCCTCCTCCCTGACGCGGTTGGGGCAAGGGTTTGCGGGGAAGCTCCTGATCCCTCATTGCGGTCAGGTATACGAAAGTCGCCACGATGGCCGATGCCTGTTGCAAATCAGCCGGCAACAAATGATCGTAAGAATCCATATTACTGTGGTGTGTCCTGGTGCCGTATTCCAAAGGATCCTGGATGAATTGGAAGGCGGGTATGCCGACCGCATCGAAGGAGACATGATCCGTGGAGCCCGTATTGCGGATCGTCAGCGTGCTGGCACCCAAATCGGCAAAGGGCTTGAGCCACGCGGCGAACAAAGAACGCACCGAATCATTGCCCTGCAGATACACGCCGCGGATCTTCCCGCTTCCGTTATCGAGGTTATAATATGCGGATACTTTTGCCTGCTCTGGTGTTATCTGCATCGTAGCGGGATCCCCGAAGTGATTCTTGACGTAACCCCTCGAACCGAAGAGCCCTTGCTCTTCTCCGCTCCACAACACGATGCGGATCGTCCTGCGCGGATGAATGTTCAAGTCCTTCAGAATGCGGATGGCTTCCAGCATGACCGCCGAACCCGCGCCATTATCCGTGGCGCCCGTCGCCGAATGCCAGGAATCGAGGTGCCCGCCCAGCATGACCAGTTGATCTTTCAGCTGTGGGTCGGTGCCGGGAATCTCCCCCACGACATCGTATCCCTTTTTATCCCCTCCGTTATCCACCAGGTGACTCTTCACTTCTCCTTCCAGTTGTACCGGAATACCTGCTTTCACCAACCGCAATATTCGATGATAGTCTTCCGCCGCGATTTCCATATCGGTCAATCCGGCGGGCAGGTTCTGGGCATTGCCACCCCAGCTTTGCACGAACAGGGTACCGTCTTTTCCACGCATAGCCATACTTAGCACCATCAGCGCCCCCTCCTGCTTCAAAAAGGTCGATTGGTACCGTGCGAAAGCGCCCCGGTTGCGGAATTGAGCCATGGTAGCCGAATCGGGCCTGTTGCGGGGCGCCCTGGGCGGTTCCGGCTGTTGCAGCTTTTCCAGGTCCGTATCCTGGTAGCGCTTGGATTCCGCATCAAAGGGCTGACGCAACGTATCATTATTGGGGAAAATGACGATTTTACCGCTGAGCTTACCCCGGTAAGCCTCCAGACCCGCCGAATCGTGCGCGTCCACGAAGATCACGTCGCCGGTAACCAGCCCGTTGGTGCCCGCCGTCCAGGCCTTGGGATAGGCGATGAGCGGTTGGTAATAAGGCGCCTTGAGCGCCAGATAGGACTTTTCCAACTCCCAGCTGTTCCCGAAATCGCCCCAGGCTTCCAAGGCAGCGTTCTTCAGCCCCCACTTCGAGAGGGTCTCCTTGACCCAACCCGCCGCGTGGAAAAAGCCGGGCGAATTCGTCAGGCGGGGTCCGCTGACATCGGTAAGGTAAAAAGCGATGTTCATCACCTGCGAATGGTTGAAAGCCTGGTCCTCGATTTTGGAAACGATAGCAGGATCCGGTGCTTCCTGGGCGAATGCCGCGACAGCGGCGAGCGCTAAGCCCAGCGAAAGGGTTAATCTTCTCATGTAGATAATTTGGCGGAAACTAGCCCAAATTATCACCCTTCCAAAACCTTACCTATGCAGGCGGCCGCGCCGCCGGATGGCCGGTTGAATCGCAGATCGCCAGCCGCTAAGGATGACCGGGCAAGGAGTCTTTGATTTGCCCACAATGCCCCGTACCGTAAGGATTCTGAAGTGCGTTCGTATCGGAGGTTAAACTAATCCACACCCCCGGCTTGTCCTCCCCGAAAGCCGAAGAACATTCCACCACATAAAGCATTTTCTGCGTGTAGTGCAACGTACGCAGAAGGTCATACATGTCCTGAGAAACCATATTCAGTTCCTGGCGCTTGCCTTCCAGCGTCTTTTCCCCCAAAAGACCCAGCAATTCAGTCCGGGTATCCCCGATCTGTTGAACCGCGGTTTTGTAAATCAGCGTGTCCTTTTTGAATTCGTCCAGCGGCAGGCCGTCGAGCTTCGCCAGAAAAGGCACTCCGCCGGAAGTATCGTTTTTATTTAGAGAAAAGCTGAGTGCCGAATAGGCCTGGATCAGACTATCTAACCCAGCCCCGAAAGAAGTAGAATAGGTGGCCGATTGCAACGGCTGTTCAGAAGGCGGGGGCGCCTGGGGTGCTTGTTTGTCGGTACTTTTGCAGGCGGCGATCAGTAAGCAAAGGAGCCATATCGGGCGCGGTCTCATATTCGCAAGAAGGATTTGCCTAAAGGTAACGTACTTTTGCGTCCGAAAAGGTAAAAATCCATGTTAGCGGGCTTACAGAATGTGACATTTGAATTCGGCGCCAGAGCGATCATCAGGGACGCCACCTGGCATATCCACCCGGGAGAACGCATCGGCCTCATCGGCTATAACGGTACGGGCAAATCCACCCTCCTGAAATTATTCGTGGGGGAATACAACCCTTCCAAAGGAGAGGTCATTCGCAGCCGGGGAACCAGCATCGGGTACCTCCACCAGGACCTGCTCAGCTTCG
>CAZJDB010000118.1:0-3010 GCA_964544695.1 uncultured Chitinophagaceae bacterium | reverse complement strand
AGCTGAGCGTCCACGCTAAACCTTCCTCCGCCGGAAAATACCAAGGCGAGGAAAACGCCCAGGTAAACAAACACCAGCTCGGCGTTAACCTCCATAAAGGAAAAATGGTGCATGCATCCGAACACCACCAGGAGATTGATCACGATAATCGCAGAAGCCAGTCGGGTCAGGAAACCCGCAGCCACCAGGACGCTGCACAAAGCATCGGAAAGGAGCGCACAAATGAAGCTTACTTTCGGTCCGATATGAATCGGATCGGGGAAATGAGACATCATGTCCTGGAAGTGGATCACCTTTTCCAGCCCGTGTTTTACGAACAGACCGGCACCTGCCCAGACGCGCAAAATAAGGAGGGCAATGTTGATCCCGAGGGGGATATTGGACCGAAAGGACCGTTTCATGCGATAGAGGGTTTCGCTACGTAATATAGGTAATTTCTGTATATGTAACTTTCTTATGGATGGATATACACCGCCCCATCCGGAAAAGTGTATTCCTTTTTGATCTCGGCATTTTTTTCCAGGCTGATCAGATAGCTCTGCGGATAGGCCAGGCAAGCATTCAGCCAGATCAGCCGGGCCCCGTGATCCTCCTGAAAATCCTTTACGTCCCGGGGATTGTTCAACTCGGGCAGGTAATCCGCATGGTACCCGGGGCTGAAAATGTACATTAGGTCGGGCGCGTTGGAATACGTCCCTGTGTCGGGGCCGAAAAGCTGTGGATGCGAATTGATAAACTCCAGGGTGGGGGAGTGCTTCAAAGTGGCCATATCATAACGGAAATAGCGTTTAAAAGCGATCTCCGGGTGTTTTATATAGCGGACATCCAGGAATGCATTGGCCACTGCCAGTATCGCCAGGCCTATTACCACAACCCGCGGGTTGATACCCTTGTGGTGCACCCACCCCAGGATTCCCAGAAAAGCAGGTATGTACAATGGCGACAGGAGGCGTACATCCAGCCCTTCATATTTAGTCAGCATGGCCGTGCTCAGGATAAATAACGTATACAGCAAGCAAAACAGGGCGCTGATTGAAAACAAGGACAGGCTATCCTTTTTGATTATCCGGAACCAGGCCAAAATCCCCACTAAGGTTATTATGAATAGTGTTGCCACCAGTACATAGGTCGATGGGAAATCGTGCAGGGGCGGAAGCCACTCCGTCAATACTCCCCCCAGGCGGTGCAAATGGGTGCTTAGTGACAAGTAATTCTTTTGCCTGTCCCCCGTCAGCGTGCCGCTGATCAGCCGGTTCCGGATCAGGTTGGCGCCCAATAGGGAAATGGAGACCGCGCCGAACAACATTGCCTTCCCCCAACGTTTTTTTGTTCCTTTATCACCCAAAATCGCCAGCCCCCCCGTAGCCACCAGAGTCAACCCCGCATACCTCGTCACGCAAGCCAAAGCCGCCCCCACCGCCATCGCCCCCAACGCCGTTCTCTTATGTGTCCTCCCATAGTGGAAAGCCGCCGCCATGAACACCCCCTGGCAAAGGATAAAAAAAGTTTCCGACCACAACATCTCGTACACCACCAGCAAAGCCGGGCTAAGCACCATACAGGCCCCGGCCAGTACGCTTTTCGTTTTATCCAGCCCTTCTTCTTTCAACAAACAAACCAGCACATAAATCAGCATTGCAAACAGCAACCCGTTCAGCCAAAGCCCGAATACGAAAGGGTCCGTTCTCGTCATGAACTGGATGGCCCCCAGCAACAGCGGATACCCCAGTGGGAAGTCCACGAACGCATCCCCATCGAACGCATTCAAAGACCCATGCGCATTCAGGTTTCTCGCAACGCTCGTGTAGGTAATGGAGTCGGCCGAGATGCCCACCACCCCCCGTAACGAGGATACTATCAGTATAAATCCGGATGCCGCCAGCAGTAGGGCGAGGACGTTCTTGGATGGCGCGAATATGCCCATAAATGGCTGTAAATGTATCACTTTCGTTTAGATTGAAAAATTACTCCCAAAATCACAACCCACTCCATTCCTCCTTCTCTTGCCTGTGCCCAGGGACCTTCTTAGTTTGGAAGTCTAAATCGATCGGTTATGAAACGTAAGATTGTCTATTTATGGCCTTTGTTTGCAATACCCCTCTTTGCGGTATGGGTGGTATCCTGCAACAAGTCCCGGCAGACGGCCCCTATTGGAGCGGATGTAGCTATGATTACCGCGGCCAGGCAATACCTGGAAGGTGAGATGTATCTCTCGGATTCCATCGACTCCTCTGCTTTTGGCCGACGGCCGTTTCGTAAGGTCCCCCTTTGGGACCAGGCCGTGGTGGATACCTTCTCCTTCGGCAGGGGAGTGGTGGTACCCCTCCAGGTAGTGGACACCCTGTCTATTGTTGTTGGGGAAAGCCAATTATGGCTACCCGTCCAGGGGTTGACCTGGGTATTGATGTACAAAGATATCTTCGATCGGTGGCAGGTCGAAGTGATTACCAGGATTCCTCATTCTGTTGCTTCCGCTTCTTTTACCGGAGAAATCAGGGTGGAGAACTGGTCGGGGCGGTTTCTTAGAGCCTATTATTATGGTGGTGGCTCCGCGATACTGTTGACAACTTCGCGCATTTTTAATGGAGGGCCTTCGGGCTCTCCTTCTTCTCCTTCTGTTGTTTCACCCCTCGCGGGTTCTTCACTCCCTGCGGGTGCTTCACTCCCTGCGCGCGGCGGGGTGACCCCCCTCTTGGAAGCTCCGAAGAGTCCAGGTACGGAGGTGTGTACCGAAACTGACTGGTACGCTTGTAGTTCTATTGGCGATGGTCCCACCGAATGCACCTATGCCTATACCACCGAAGATTGCACCGGCCCAGGCGCGAGCGCACCCTCTACACCCGCTCCGGGTTCTCCCGGCCCCGGTGACTACCTCATAGCGGGCGGGGGTACCGGATCCTCTTCCAACCCTGCCCTTGTCCAGTCCATCATACCCGATACTTCAATTACCCAACACCCCATCATCGCATGCGTGTTCAACCATCTCATGAGCCCCAGCCTCGCCTACGGC
>CAZJDB010000117.1:0-1851 GCA_964544695.1 uncultured Chitinophagaceae bacterium | reverse complement strand
AAGGCGGCTGTCGAGCTGCGGGCGCGGGAATTGATGCCGGTGCACTGGGGGAAATTCAGTTTGTCCCTGCACGAGTGGGATGAACCCATCCGGCGGCTGGTGGCGGTTTCGGGACCTTTGGTTACGCCTCGCCCGGGGGAGGTGGTGCCTTTAGGCGGCCCTTACCCCCGCGAGCGCTGGTGGGAGGCTCTTTCCCTTCCAGCCAGGAGTTGAAAAGGGTATAGCAGACCGACAGGATGATCGCACCCTTGAACATCCCCGTGAATCCCCAGGCCGACAATCCCCCGATAACTCCGAGGAACAGGACAAGGAAGGGGACCTTTCCGCCGCTTTTAGCAAGGAGGACGGGTTTCAACAGGCCATCCAGTATGGTTATGGTAAGGCCGTAAATGGCGAGGAAGACCGTCATCCCCGGATGGCCCTGGGAGGCCGACCAGATGACGACGGGGATCCAAACGAACAGGGGACCCAGTTGGATCAGCACCAGGAAAAAGACCACAGCTGACAGGAACAAGGCAAAATGTATTCCCGCTATGGTCAATCCGGTCCAGGATAAAATGGCCGCGACCAGGGCGGTTCCCATCACCCCGATGGACACGCTACGGATGGCTTGAATGGTGGCCCTCAACAGAGACAGACCATCCCTTTTTCCCAGGAGGTGTTGCAGGGTAGACTTCACGGGGTCCAACATCCTTGGCCCGGTAGCCAGGAAAAAGGCGGAAATGATGATCCCGATCATGAATTGAACGGTTGCCCCGATCACCCCGGCCCCGCTGGAAAGGACGTGCCCCAGGGCTGTCCGGAGCTGGGCGCCGTGGACCGCAATGGTCTCCCGCGGGCTGCTTTGCAACTGTTGCCAGAACGCGGTGATTTCGTCTCCCAGCCAGGGCATGTTTGCAATCCACCTGGGTAAGGGAGGAAGGCCATTGGCCCGGACCAGGTCCAACCATTCGATCGCCACCTTGACGTGGGAACGCACCGTGGACAGTACATAGATGAAGGGGAGCGAGGTTATGGCGAGGAGGAGAAAGGCATAGATCACGGCCGCCAGCTTGCGGCGCCCGTTCAGACGGCGGCTAAGCCATTCAAAAAGGCCCGAAAAGGAAACGGAAAAGATCAGGGCGAATGTAAGGACACCGAAAAACACCCGCAATACATCATACAAGGCCCATAGCAAGCTCAGCAATAAAAGCAGAACAAGCAAGGTCTCCATAGTACTTCGTGAACCGTTCCGAGTTAACTTTTCCATAGTAGTGATTAGCCCCCCACCCGGGCATGAGGCAGTTTCTAAAGTTACTGCGTTTGGGTGAATTTCCACTTGCCGCTGCGCATATACAGGTAGGCGCCGGTCAGGAGGATCAGCCAGTAGAGGTATTCCGAGCCCCAGGCCCATACCATATTCAGGCGGTAATGCTCCAGCACCTGGTACACATAAATGATATAGGCGACGATGGCGACGAGCTCGATGGCCAGGTTTACACGCGTTCTCCCCGTCCCCGTGACGGCATTCAGCCACACCGTGGCCATGGACATGAGGCAAAGGCTGCCTGTTACCATGTGCAACAAAGGTATCGCTACAGCCATAAAAGCGGCGTCCTGGCCGTAAATGCCAAGGAAGGCCCTGGGAAAGAGGTTGAGCAGGAGGGCAATGATCCCGCAGCAGGACAAGCTTAGCCACATGATGCGCAGGATGAGCGGCCGGACCTTGTTTTCCATGCCCTGGCCGATGACATTGCTGACCATCGTGTTGGTGGTCGACGCAAAGGCCCAGGAAAAGACACCGAAGATTCCGATGATGTTTCGCAGTGTATTGGATACCGCCAGATCAAGGGTGCCGTGGTGTTCGATGAG
>CAZJDB010000116.1:0-2211 GCA_964544695.1 uncultured Chitinophagaceae bacterium | reverse complement strand
CATGCTTCATTATCAATGTAATATAAAAGTTTCAGAGGCTCTTTATCCTGTAATAAGTGTGTTGGAAGTGGCGTTAAGGAACAGTATTAACCGCGAACTGGCGATAAAATTTCATGGACCAGACTGGTACAACCATTTTTCCAACACCCCAGGGTTGATCAATCTCTTAAAAGATATTAGCATTGCTAAAAATCAAATCACCTGGAGACATGAACTCATTACTCCTTCCAAAATCGTTTCGGAACTCACTCTGGGATTTTGGGTTCGACTTTTTAACTCTGAATATGAAAGAGTTCTTTGGAAAGATCTTCGGCGGGCATTTCCTTATCTTCAAAAGGTAAACAGGCAAAGGCACACTGTTTCAGCTCCACTGAATAATTTTAGGATCATTCGTAACAGGATATTCCACAATGAACCTATATGTTGGAATTTAAACCGTCTCCAGGACAGACATAACGAGATGGTAATTGTTCTTGGCTGGATAAATAGAGATTTGCCTGCATGGTTACAGCCTGTAGATCGATTTGATCTTGTGCTTTTTGAAGTGAGGGATGGATTGAAGTAGAAAAATCTAGCGGATGTAGATCAACTAGTTTTGCCGAACTTAGGGCAATGTTTTATAAGATTGCCTTCGCGCTATTTGCCGTTCATTTTATTTCGTGTGCAGGGATTGCGCAATTGATTTTTATTGGTAACCATCCGGCGATGTACGATACCAATGGCATGTTGCGGCCCTGGACTTCCTGGGAGGATGCCGTTAACCGGGAAATGAAATGGTATTTGCAATGCCCTATCACGCATGGGTATCCCAACTTCGTGTGGATGACGTTTATGGATGGCAATTACCAGCCCGATCCCCGCCGAAGCGATTTCATACCTGCTACACAAAATGGCATGGGCATTATCTCTTACCTGGAATATTATGTCTATGACAAGCGCAGGAATAAAAAGGTGCTGGAATGGGCAAAATATATGGGGGATTACCTGATCAACGAAAGCAACACGCCTGATATTGGGCGCTACCCAAAGTTTACGCGCTCCACCGGTATTGCGGGCAAATTCCCACAACCGGCGGACTGCGGGACGCAAGGTGACAGGCCTTTTGAAATCGAACCCGACAAGGGGGCTATTGCCGGGTATGCACTCGTGATGCTTTACAAGGAAACGGGGGAGACCAAATACCTCGCCCAGGGGCTGCACAATGCGGAAGTGCTGGTGGCAAATATGGGGCAGGGCGATTCGGCCAGTTCGCCGTGGCCGTTCCGCGTTGACTACAGGACGGGGGAGGGGCGCGGACCCGTTTCGGGGGATATGGTGTATATCCTTCGTCTGTTGGATGTCTTGATCGCTATGGGGCATCCGGAATTTGACCAGTACAGGCGCAGCCTTTGGGGTTGGATTTTGCGGTATCAAATACCCGATCTGGCAAAAGGCGGCGCGCTTTGGGAACAATTCTTCGAAGACCATGATGAGGCGGGTGACCGGACCGCGTGGGCTCCCCTGAATCTTGCACGATACCTGATAGAGCGTCGGGATTCCCTGGATGCCGACTGGTTGCCGCATGCCCATGCATTGATTGAATTTGTAAACCGGAATTTTACAGGCATTGTTCACGGCGTAACCATTTGCGGGGAACAGGACCATGATAAAGATCCCTGGGGAGGGATATTGTCGACCTATGGCGCCGTGCTGGCTATGTATACTGCGGCTACGGGGTCGAATGAGTATAAAGGGCTCGCCATGCAGGCCCTGAATTTCGCGACTTATGCGTTAAATGATGACGGGTGTCCTTGTGAAAGGGCGGGATTTGGGCCTTGCAGGGGAGGGTGGCAGGAGGATGCGCATACGGATAAAATACATAATTTCATAGATGCCCTGGAATATGTCCATTTGTATTAGGCGGCCTTGCGGGTATAGGCCTTCACGGTGATGAATGAAAAGACGACCATGATGACCAGCGCGCCGATAATGCTCAACCAAAAGTCGTTGCTGGTCGTTCCCTTCTCTAAAAGCGTACGGATGGCATTTACCAGGTGTGATACGGGATTGACTTCCGCGAACCACTTCAGGGGTTTAGGCAACGTGTTTATCGGTACAAAAGCGTTGGATAAAAGGTGAGCGGAAAAAGGATCATCATGGATATTCCCTGCACACCGGATGCCGTTTTGGCTATTACCCCGAAGAAAGCGAAAATCCAACTGGTACACCAGG
>CAZJDB010000115.1:0-36615 GCA_964544695.1 uncultured Chitinophagaceae bacterium | reverse complement strand
CGGCACCTGGATCATCTGCGGCGCCACGGTCGAGAAATATCCGCAAATCTCCTAGTTGCAACACGAAAGACGTCCACAAAGTCTGATTCCGCTTGAAGCGCCGCCCCGAAAAATGTCGAGCAGGCGTTGCGGTAAATGTTACGCCCGGCCTGGGCGACACAGACGCGCCCCAATCCAATTCCACGATCCGCGACGCCGGATACCCCCACCGTTTGAGGTGCGCCCCGACTCCTAAGGCGGTCACCACAACCCCAGGCTTCAAAGCCGATACCGTTTTATAGTCCAGATGGTCGTAATGGTCATGCGTCAACACCAGGATATCCACGACCCCCAAATCCGCCACCGAAAACACTTCCGTCCCCGGAAACGCCTTGGCGCCCCCGAAGGAAAAAGGAGAAGTATGCAAACTGAAAACGGGATCGACGACGATGCGCGCTTCGGGGGACACGATCATATACGAGGAATGCCCGAACCAAACCAGCCCCGGCCCTTGCGCGCCCCGAACTACGGGTATCGGCCCCGGCGGCACCGCGAGCCGCGGCTTTCTGAAAAAGAACTCCCAAAAAACCTTCGCAAACGAAGCCCCCTGCAACCGCATGTCCGTAGGCTCCGGATTGACAAATGCGCCATCCGCAAAATGCGGTGACTGCTGCATGCGCTCCAGCGAAGGAAGACCCCCAAACCCGCGTGGCCACCACATCAAAGCACCTCCCCCCATTTGCTCTTATCCTTCAGCAACACCTCTCTGAGCAGGCGTATGGGCGGCATCCCGTGATCCACCATTGCGTCGTTGAATTTCTTTAGAGAATAGTTGGCCCCTTCCTGTTGCTGGTAATCCGCGCGCAGCTTTAGAATTTCCAGCTTACCCACCGTATAAAACAAGTAAAGAGGATCGAACGTACCACGCATCGCTTCCACCCGGCTCGGCTTTTCCCCCTGGTACCAATTGTCCATGAAAAACTTCGTCCCTTCATCCACACTGGCGCCCATGCAATGCATTTTGATCGAAACGCAAAGCCGGCAAATCCTCAGCAGGGCGTCCCCCGATTGCGCGATCCTGTATTTGGCCGCCTTGACCACATCTCCATTGTTGCCGTATCCTTCGTCCAGCATCATCTTTTCCGTATAATGAGCCCACCCTTCCACGTAGGCATAGCTGGAGAAAATCTTTTCCAAATCCGTGGCCCCCGATGCATTCAGGTGGAGGAACTGCGTATAGTGCCCGGGATAAGCCTCGTGGATCGTAACCACGTCGGTTGTATAATAGTTGAAGGTCGCCAGCCAATCCTCCTTTTGCTGAGGCGTCCAGGAGGGATCGACCGGAGTGACATAATAGTAGGCCTCCGTAGCCTTCGTCTCGAAGGGCCCCGGTACGTCACAACTGGCGGTCGTCCAGGCCCGCGCATAGGGTGGCGTTTCCTTTACCTTTATGCGGACCTCGGAGGGCATCGTGATGATGTTATGGTCGATCAGGAATTGACGAATGCCTTCCAGGTGATTACCCACCTCCGGAAGCAAGCTGTCCGCTGTAGGGTGTTCCTTTTCTACGTCTTTGTACACCTCCACGGGCGTTTTGTTCGGGTTAATGATATGTGCCGCTGCATTGAAAACCCCCTGCTCCTTTTTCAACTCTGCCATCCCGATTTCCAGCACCTTTTCCGGGGGCAGGTCGATCATCTCGACGAAACGGAGCATTTTCCTATACTTCTCCTCTCCCAAAGCAAAGTGATTATTCGACTTAGGCAGCTTCACCGTTTGGAGATAGCGCACATAATCATTGATGGAGGCGATGGCCTTTTGGTTGACTGCCGTAAATGCCTTCATCAACGAATCGTTGTTGACTCCCTTCAATGCCACCAGCAAGTCGCCACCCAGGAATGCCGCGGTTCCCTTGGATATCTCGATCGCCATATCGACCAGGGGCCTGGCCAGCGAATCCTCCAGGTTCAATTTGGCCTGCGCATACATCTCGGGAAACTGTTCCTCCACCTTGATCATGCATCGGACACGGTAATCGAGGGGGGCAAAATCCCTTTTGATGTACCCATTCAGGTCCACCAACTGTGCGTAATTCATGGGGTTGGTGGAAAATGTCTTTTCGTCCACGAAGTTTAAAAGCTCGTTATCGATTTCCAGTTTGAGGATTCGGTAATCTTCGTAGGCCTGTGGAGACAGCGCGGTTGTATCGATAAAAGCCATCAGGCTATCCGCCACCTTGATCCGGCTGATTTCCGACTCGATGGAGGATGCACTGACATTGGTGACTTGCGTATCGTACTGGTGGAAACCCAGCGCCACGCCGCCTTGTGGCCTCCAGTCGAGGTATCCTTTGATGTAATTTTTCGCCAGGGCCTGAAAGGCGCTATCGGCGTTGCCGGTCCCGGGAGCGGGGGTGCCTTGGTGACAGGAGGTAAACACGGCCAGCAGGCCGAATGACAGCAGTATCCGTATATGCATAATCACTTGGTTTTTGGCCTACCGGTTATAAACACTGTAACCAAAGCGACTAAATCGACACTTCCAATGATGGTGCCCGGTGTTTCCTTACCCTCAACGATTAAAATAAAGGCTGCAACCAAAAAGGTCAAGGCAAGGATAAACGCAAAAAGTTGACCCCTTTTGCTTTGACGTTGATCCTCTGGGATAGCATTTTTTTCTAATTCTGTACGATGTACTAACTGTAACTCGGCCATTTTCGTCAACCTGTCCGCAAGACCGGGCATTATCTCATCATATTTTGCAAGTAGTTGAGGAGGTGGTAACGGGCCCTTCCATTGAATCCAGAGAGCAAACGCTTTTTCTGGGTCCTTTTCCGATAAGGCCAGAATAATGGCCCTAAACTCCGGAGGAATTTCTTCCCTTTGCCTATCGTTGGAATCCTCAGCCATTGGAGACGATTAAAGGGGAGGAGTCTTTTGGAAGCTGTTCACTGGATTTCTTTCCATGGTCTCCGACAAATCTTCCCCAATGACCCCCCAATCATTTTCCAATGCTTTTGAATCCGCTTCAGCCGGAGTATCACTATAATTAAAATTATAATAATTACCAGCAAGGTTGAAAACGCTGCCCATTCCAGAGAGGAAACTTAATTTTGGGAAAAGGAATGAAGTCTGATACTGCCTTTTAAATCGTACCATGTCGTTTTAAATAATTCAGGGGTTAATATCCGTAATATATAGAATCTATAAACAAAATACGTGAAGAATTCGCCCTATAAAGAGATTAATTTAATTTTTACATAACCGCATAAATCATTCCTGAAATTGTCAGTTTATACGGGCAAAGAATAAATTTTAACCCATTTTATTCAATTTTTGCCTAAATTCAACAGGGCCTTTAGCCTCCCCTCGATCTCCGGATTCGAAGGAAAAGGCGCATCCTTATCCACAAACTTCCCATTCCTGTCCAGCAAAGCAAAACGGGGAACCCCATGTATATGGAGCGTACTATTCAATTCCGAATGCTTCCCATCCAACAACAAAAAAGTCGCCTCATCATGGCCGCCCATTTCCGCAAGGGCATCCTGCCAGTCCCGCGGATCCGCGTCGATACTGATGCTGAGGAATACGATGGAATCGGATTTGAATTCGGTCCTCAGCGCCTCGAGGAAGGGTTCCTGGTGACGGCAAGGCCCGCACCAACTAGCCCACAGGTCCAGGTAGATGACCTTCCCTGTGTACCGGTGCAGGATATCCTCCCAGGAAGTCGTTACCCCATTTGGGGACTGGAGCAGCGTCGCCGAAGCATGGCGCCGGGGAGACGCCGCCATCGATACCCAGATCAATATAAAAAAGCATGCTGTTTTCATTGGGATTGGATTTTAATGCGGATCGTATGCGCAAGCTTTCGAAAAGATTCAACATTGGATTCAATATCTGTATTGGCAACTCCTTCAATGACGATCGTATAGTCTCCTCCGGAAGCCAGAAACTGATACAGGACCCCCGTTTGGCCGCCCAGTTCGCAGCGGATCTCGACCTCGTACGCCACATAACCGTTGACCGAATCCAGGGAAATATGGTTTAGAATGGGGTTCTGCAAACCGTTCTCCATGTCCTTAATGATCAGCCCTTCGGAGACATCCTGCAGGGAAACGCCCTCCTTCCTGGGATAGGGAGTAATGGTAAGAAAGGGTCGGTCCGGTGCAGGTTCCTTTCCATCGAGGCTGTAAATAAACAAGGGCTTGCTATACAAGGCGAAGCGCCAGGGCTCCGAGTCGACAATGAACGGCGCTGTCCGGAATGGATCGATGGCCTGCGCCTTCTTATAATGGATAGAGGCAAAGACATCCCGGATGGCCTGACCCGTCGACAGCGCCGTATCCGGATACAATCCAATAAGGGTGGTAGAAAAAGTGGAATCCCCGAAGATCAGGGCCATGATGCGTTTAGCCGAGTCCCCCTGCATGTAACAGAACTTGGCCGGGAAGCCCGCCACCTTGAGTTGTTTGAAAGCCAGGATGTGGGCCCCCTTGCTTTGAAAATTTTCGGTGGTGAAGCTGTTTCCATCCCTGAAGAAATTACCATCGGGCAGATCGTACACCTGGATGACGGACCTTCCATCCTCCTTCAGAATGCCAGGAAACATATTGCTTTGGGCCCAGCCGCTGGGGGGAATCAGGGACAGGCGCGTCCCGGAGATAACCACCCTGCCTTCGAGTGAATCCAAAAATTCATCTTGCGCATTTCCCGTGCGGGCCATGAGCAGGAAAAATCCCAGGAAACAAACGGAAGCAGGAGCCATGAGTTAACAGGTTTCGATAGGGCGGATTTTATATCACCCTAAAGGTACAAAAAGTAACGCATCCCTTACCCCTTCTATTATATATTACTTTTTTATTATGAATGAGCAAGCCAGTTTTTCGTCCAGCGCATTTTCACCGATGACCAGGCGGTATACTCCAGGATATACCCGCCACGCGTGCCGGACCGGATCCCATTTTTTCAGATCCTGCATCACCAAAAGGAATGCAGCCACGCTATCCGAAGGCTCCACCCTTGCGAATTCCTTTAACTCTTTGATAGGCATTCTTTTACCTCCGGCGATGGCGGGATATTCCACATATACTTGGGGCACGGCCGTAGCTGGTATACCATTAAGATTCCGGACGAAAGTGCTGAAATAGACAACATCTTTTTTGGTGAACTCGGGTTTGTAATCATCTCTTTTCATTGCCTCAAGCTGTTTGGGGGAAAGGACGAAAGTATGCCACCCGGGGACTACGCTTTGGGCCCGGTTGGGCCCCCAGGCGACAGGCTTATTGTACCACGTGTATTCAAATTGCCCATAGCTCAACCCATACCCGAAGGGAAATTCCACCGCCCCCTTGAAATACCGATACGTTCTGCCTTCCATGCTGTAATCCTCGAAGGGTGGCAAATCATTCACGGAATTATAAAATGTCACGGGCAAGTGCCCCGAAGGTGAAACACGCCCGAACAAGATATTTGCCAGGGCCGTCCCCCCCTCTTCTCCGGGATACCAGGCCAGCAAGATCGCATTCACATAGGGCGCGATGGAACGAACATCGAGCGCACCACCCCCCGTTATTACGGCGATGATCGGTTTGCGCGTTGCCTTCCGCAAAGCCTTGATGAAGGCAATCTGCCCCGCGGGCAATGCCAGCGAAGTCCGATCTCCCCCGGAAAGAAAAGCATCCCCCTCCTCCCCTTCCACCACGGGCGTAAGACCAATCACGGCCACCGTGACGTCGCTGTTGCTGGCCACCCATGTGCCTCCGAAGTGGAGCGTGTCGTCATTGGATCACCCCATGTCGTATTCTACGCCCGTGGCGGGTCCCATAGCAGCCGTAATTCCCTCCAGGAACGTCACCATACGGGAAGAAACGCCGTGGTAATTCCCCATCAAGGCATCCGCATTGAAGGCATTAGGGCCCGTGACCAACAACTTGGAAACGTCCGATGCCCGAAGGGGCAACGTCCCGTCATTCTTTAGAAGGACCATGCTTTCCTCCGCCATCTTCAAAGCGAGCGAACGATGATATTCATTGCCCACACTATCCGAACCATAAGACGCGTATCGTCCTCCGGACGAATACAATCCCAACCGGTAAGCCGTCTCCAAGTCGGGCAGCAGGGCGCTGTCAATATCCGCCTCCGTAATCAGGCCCCGCTTGACAGCCTGAAGCGCATCCGCCTGCAACAAATCCGAACAATCCATATTGACCCCCGCCTTGATGGCCGCGGCGGCTACCGAAACGCGATCGGGCAGGGCTTTGTGCGTCATCCATATATCATCCAGGGCCCCGCAATCCGTCACGATGTGGCCATCAAAGTGCCATTCATTACGTAAGATGTCGCGCAGCAACGTGGTCCCCGTACAGCATGGTTCGCCATTGACGCGGTTATAGGCGCACATCACGGCTTCTACGCCCACGTGCACCACCGTCTCGAAAGCAGGTAAATACGTCTCTCTCAGATCCTCCTCTCCGATCCGCACATCGATGCGGTGGCGCATCGATTCCGGTCCGCTGTGTACCGCAAAGTGCTTGGCGCAGGCCGCCGCTTTCAATTCGCCTTCAGGAGTGGGCCCCTGTATTCCCCTCACGTAGCTAGATCCCATCTGCCCCGTCAGGTAAGGATCTTCCCCATAGGTCTCTTGCCCCCGCCCCCACCGGGGATCGCGATAAATATTGATGTTAGGAGACCAAAAGGTCAACCCCATGTATTGTTGCCGGCGCCCTTCCGCCACGCTCAAATTGTACTTTGCGCGCGCCTCCGTGGAAATAGCATCGGCTTCCCTGAACAGTAAATCCCGGTCGAAACTGGCCGCCGCGCCGATAGCCTGTGGAAACACCGTCGCCTCGCCCGCCCGCGCAACCCCGTGCAGTCCTTCATTCCACCATACATAAGAAGGGATATTCAACCGGGGCACCCCAGGACTGACAAATCCGAGTAGAGATATTTTTTCAGTTAAAGTCAACTCGCGCAACAGCGAATCCGGCGTTTGCGCAGCGGCGCGCCCGCAAATCAGAAGGAGCAGCGCAAGAAGGTATTTCATACCCCAATATACATCAAATCAGTCCCGTGGGCCCCCCAGGCAGCAAAGAGAAAGCCGTCCCAAGACGAGGACGGCTTTTACGATTGCTGCTGTTGACGTGTGGTCCTTCGGGCAACCTTCGCCGACCGCCGCTTGCGCGGCCGCCTGCGGCGCGCCTACTGAACCTTGACGACGCGGATATTATCGATCCCCGCATCGAAATTTGTAATGGGCGTGGTCCCGTCATCGACCAGCATCAGGTCTATGGCATTGAAACCATTATTTCCGATCAGCGTACTCAGGCTGCTGGCAGCCGAACCCGCCCCGTTATTCGTTTGAAAGTTGGTCAGGGGAATCACTATCGTTTGCCACTGGCCACTGTTGACATACGTATTGGCCGGAGCGGTCTTCCAGGGCGCGAAGTCTGCCAGGTACGTCCAGGTATAGTTCGGAACGATGTAAATGCCCCCTACCGTCCAGGGTATCTTGACGTAGACCTCGAACTTCATAGCGTAAGACGTTATCGGGTCGCCCATGTTGGCCACTGGAACCCATTGAACGTTGTTCAAATTGATCGAACGCCCCGTGTTCCACCATTGTTCGTCCCCGGCGTTGATGCCCGAAGAATAGCTAAGTTGTGCGAAATAGCCGTTGTTGCCCGTAAACGAAGGGGAATCGATGATCGCGGTAGCCCCCCATGAATACGTATTGATATCATCGAAATCGCACAGCATGCCCGTAGTATCCCGGAAGCCCGCGGCGGGCAGGGAAGAACTGGTTCCACCCGTGCTGACCAACGTGATGCCGCCCCCGGTCGTAGCCCCGGCGGGTACCGTCACCGTAAGGCTGGAACCATCTGGCGAGCTGGTAAATTGCGAAGCGGCAATACCCCCCGGAAAAGTAATGCTTTGAATCAGGTACAGAAACTGGCCCGTGAGGGTGATCACATCTCCGGGGTGCGCGAACTCATTGCTGATGGCCGCGACGGCTGGTGGCGGAGGTACCACAGGGAAGTGATACGTGAAGGAACCATGGGTGGTCGTCACGACGATGGTATTCGCCTTGGTGGTATCCAGCGAAGTAAAGGGAATGCTGGGTACCTGGACGACGAAGTGGTTATTAGCCGCCAACGCGATATCGATGGTGGCCGCAATGCCGTCGAAGGTCACCGATTGAACGGAGGAAAGTCCCGCACCGTCCAGGATCACATATTGGCTTGGGTTGACATAATGCAGGGTCGTGTCGTTGGGATTGGCCTGGTCGGCACGCAGCCCGGTGATCACGGGACCGCCACCCGAGTTTTCTTTTTTGCAGGCGCCCAGGAATAAACAGACACCCAGGGCCGCCAAAAGTAATTGATGTTTGGTCATCGCAGTCATCTTTAGTAGTTAGGTAATACGCCGAAGTTGAAAGGGACCGGAGGTTTCTGTAGGCTGGGCGCGGCCTGCATTTCCGATTCGGGGAAGGGCAGGTAGACGCTGTTGGCGTTGAAGGAAAAGGTTTCACCGCTACCCGTATACGTGTACCGTTTGGGAGCAAAAGAACCCGGTACCCAGCTCAGGGTATAATTGATGCTCCGGTCCTGGCTGGCTACATAATTCTGGGCATCCTGGGGATCGAAATACCACCAGCGGAGGATATCGTACCACTCGTTTCCTTCGAGGGCCGTTTCCACCCATTTCTCCTGGAAGATATCTGCGAACGTGATCGACGTCGCCGATGGCATCCCGGCACGCGTCCGTATGGCGTTGAAAGCCGCCAGGGCCGTGGGATCGGACGTGCTGGTACTATTCCCAAGAACAGCCTCCGCATAGATCAGGTTGACCTCGGCCAGACGGAGGATCACCGTGTTGGTATAGGCCGCCATGAAAGCGCCCAGGTTATTGTTGTCCGCCGGGGAACCGATCACGTATTTCTTGATGTAGGCGTAATTGGTGGTAGCCGGTACAGTAACCCCTCCGTCCTTCTTGTCCAATTCCGGATAAAAGTCCGAAGGGAACATGATGGTGGCTTTCCGGCGAATGGAGTCGGCGGGATTGTTCATGTAATAATTGATCAATGCGCCCGATCCGCCCTGTGCGGATCCCCAGCCATCGCCCGTTTGGGTGATCTGGGGTTCGAAGGCCATGTACGCCTGGAAGGAATTGTTCACGCCCCAGGGGACATTCACAGGCTGCCACAACAACGAAAACAGGCTCTCCGGATCGATCGTGGAGGCATTGTTATTGACTCCTACGAACTCACCATAATAATCCGCGGGTAACGTAAGACCGCTGTTCTGCATCACGTCGGCGGCAAGCAACTTGGCGCTGTCCAGGTCGCTGGTAGAGCGGGAGCCCAGTGTTTTATCCAGGCCCGAACGGATCAGGTAGAACTTGGCGAGCATCCCTTCGGCGGAATACTTGGTGATCCTCCCTGGCTGGTAGGCTGCGGTAGGCAGGTGATTGACCGCCCAGTTCATGTCCAGTATGATGAATTGCCAGACGCTTTCAATGGTGTTACGCACCAGGGAGTCGCTCAACTGGTTGGCATTGTCGTAGACGATGGGCACCGCACCCCAGTTGCTGACCAGGTAGTAGTAGGCAACGCTGCGCATGAAGTGGCACTCGGCCAGCGAATAGTTGCGGATCGAATCGGACACCGTGGACCCAACGGCATTGACGATGTTCTGCATCGTCAGGTTCGATTGGGCCGCGATCTTATAGAAGGCCTTGTAACCCGTCAGGAGCGTGGTCTGGTCCGTCGCCGAGGGATCGAACTCGATATACGGCGTACGGTCGTTGGAATTCATGCTGCCGCCCCTGGCTACCCCGAAGGCCAGGAAGGCCTTGTCGTTGTAGTCGAACCAAACGATGTTGTACAAGGGTGCCGTGCCGGCCATGACTTCCGCATCCGTTTGATAGAAGTTCCCACTGGTCAGCGATGACACGGGGGGCCGGTTCAGGAAGTTCTTACCGCAGCTCGCCAGCAAAACAAGCAAAGCGAACAGCAGTGTATTTTGAATAATCTGTTTCATATATAAATGGATTTAAAAATCTAGAACTACATTGCCTGTCCACATCCTTACATTCGGATAGCGTCCCGTATCGATGCCGGCCATATTCAGGCCTTGATACTTGACGAAGCCGATTTCAGGATCATATCCGGAATACTTGGTAATAGTGAAAACGTTTTGGACGTTAACCCCTACCCTGACACCACGAAATGGCGTCCTGGCCAGCAAGCGGTTGGGTATATTGTACGACAGCGATAGGTTTTTCAGGCGCAGGTAAGAACCGTTTTCCACCCACCATTGACTCATGCGGTTGTTCCCGTTAGGGTCTCCAGGCGCGATGCGGGAGACCGTACCTCCCGGGTTCAACAGCTTCACCGTAGAGCTGTCCGCAATATTATAGCTGCTGGGCTGGGCGTACCCGGCCGTGGCCCTCAGGTAATTCCCATACGTCCCGTTGTCCAGGGGAATCGTATTGAGGTACCTGAAATAGTTCTCAATATCGTTCCCCACGCTGCCCATGAACAGGGCGTTCAACTCGAAATGCTTATAGCTGAAGTTCTGACTGAACCCGAAGGTGTATTTCGGCCAGGGATTGCCGATAACGGTGCGATCGTTGGCATCGATCACGCCCTGTTTGTTCAAGTCCTTGAACTTGATATCACCCACCCATGTCCCCTGGGGGCTTACGGTGACGACGCCGTTGGACGTTTGGGCCGGGTGCGTGGCTATATCGTTGTAGTTCTGGAAGAGCCCCTGCGCGATATACCCCGTGATCATGCTCGGAGCCTGTCCCACCTGCGTTTGGAACTCGGCCTGGGTGCTGTTCCAGGACGTCACGTAGGGGGTATTCAACTGCGTAACCTGCGCCTTATCGAAGGAAACGTTGACGTTCATCCTCCAGGTGAATTCGGAGGTGGCGATGTTCACGGTGTTGAGGTTCAGGGTAAGGCCCTTGTTCCACATCGATCCCGCATTGGTGGTAGCCCATTGGATGTACCCTGCCGAATAGGCGATGTCTCCCCCATCGTAGAAGGGATAGGGCGTCACCGTCAACAGGTTCGTCGTGTACTTCTTGTAGACATCGGCGATGAACTCGATGCGGTTGTTGAACATATGGAGGTCCAGGCCGATGTTATAGGTCTTGTCCGTTTCCCATTTCAGCTTCAGGTTGGAGAAGTTGGAGGAAAGGAAACCCGTGCCCCAGGCCGTTGGAACCGATTGCAGGGCCGCGTAATAACCACCCCCGTTCAGGGCGGAATTACCCGTAGAGCCCGCTTCCACGCGCAATTTCAGGTCGTTGATGGATTTGATGTTCCTCATGAAGTTCTCCTGGGAAATACGCCAGGCGGCAGATACGGCCGGGAAATACCCCCAGCGGTTGTCCGGACCGAAGTTGGAGCTTCCGTCCGCACGCATGGTGGCGCCCAGGATGTAGCGGTCGTTGTACACGTAGTTGAGGCGGCCGAAGTAGCTTTCCTGAGCCCCGTCGTACCGCGCACTGCTGGCGATCGAAGTGGATTGATCGCCACCGTCGAGGTCCTGTATGTTATTGCTGACGTAATTCTGGCGCTGTCCCTGGAGGGAGCCTCCCCCGTAAGCCTGGGCTTCATGGCCGACCATCAGCGACACGTTGTGGAGGCCGAAAGTATGGTCGTATTGCAGGCGCGTATGCCAGTTCCACCAGTAGCTGTTGTACGTGTTTACATAGGCGACCGTGGTGGCATTGATAAAGCCTCCGAACTGGTAGGAAGGATGGAACTGATAGTTGTTGGTATAGTTAAGGTTCGTGTTCAACTCCGTATGCAGGGTCAGTCCGCGGATCGGGGTCAGATCCAGGTATCCTCCGCCAAGGGCCCCGAACCCTTTGTTATAGTCGTTGTTGATGTAGGCCAGGGCCACCGGGTTGGAATATTGATATTGGGTCGATACGGGTCCACCCCAGGAGCCGTCCGGGTTTTTAACCGGTACGCTGGGATTTTGCATGACCGCCAACTGGATGATGCCCGCATTGGTGGTGTTGACCTTTTCTACCGTATAGCTGGGATTCAGGTTCACACCGATCTTCAGCCAGGGTCGAATGTTATTATCGAGGTTGAGGCGGGCCGAACCCCTGGTGAACCCGGATCCGGGTGCCACTCCTTGCTGGTCGAAATATTCACCCGACAAATAAAAGGTCGTCCGCTCATTACCGCCGCTGACCGCCAGGGAATGCTTTTGCATGACCGTCCTGCGATACAAGGCGCTCTGCCAATCGGTCCCGGGTCCCAGTGCCGCAGGATTGGCAAAGGTGGGATCGGTAGGGACGCCTCCGGCAGCCGCGATCTCATTGCGGAACTGGGCGTATTGCGGGAGGTTCATGACCGGCTGCTCTTTCGGCTTGTCCTGGACCGTCCAGAGCGTGCTGGCGGTGATCCTGGTTTCCCCGGCCTTTCCGTGCTTGGTAGTGATCATGATCACCCCGTTGGCGCCGGCGGCCCCGAATATGGCCGTGGCCTCGGGCCCCTCAAGGACGTTCATGGTTTCAATATCGTCTGGGTTGATGCCCGAAAGTGCGTTGGCGAAACCCGTGGGGTGGTTGTTGGGGTCATCGGCGAAATCAGCCGGCCGGATTTGCACCCCGTCGATCACATACAGGGGCTGGGTGGGTCCCGTCACCGAGGAAATACCCCGTATGACCACGTTCGCACCTGCACCCGGTTGACCACTGGGCTGCGCGACGTACACTCCCGGGCTCCGTCCCTGCAGGGCCTGATCCAGGGTAGTGTTCACCGTTTCCTGGATGTCCTTTGCCGTCACCGTGGTTTGGGCGCTGCTCAGGTCCGTCCTTTTCATTTGCCCGTATCCGACCACCACGACGTCGTTCAGGTGACCGAAGTCCGTAGACATGGATACGTGGACGCCTCCCGAGGCGTTAACAGTAACGCGCATCGTAGTGTATCCCACGGCGCTGATCTCCAGGGTTTCACCCTCCCGGGAAAAAATATTGAATCTTCCTGTGGCGTCCGTCTGAGTCATGATCTTGGTCCCCTTCACCATTACGGTAGCGCCCACGATGGGGTCTCCGGCTTTGGACAGAACCCTTCCCTCGATGGTCCGGGAATTATCCTGACCCAGCGCGGGCGTCCATCCCACCACTAGCCAGCCGACCAGCAGCAACAGCAGGAGATGAATACCCGGGTTAGTTTTTTTACAATCGTTTAATTTTCTCATAATGACAGCATTTGCAGTGTTAGAAAGGTGGTTTTATCTGAATGGTTTTTCCACTGTAGCCGATGGTGGCGTCAGCCTCCGGAGCCCCCAGCGCGCGGGGTCGCGCGGCGCTTACCCATACGATCCGGAAAGTCCGCTCCGCAAGCATCCCGGGAAAGTTCCCTTTCCGCTCCCCGATCGTCAGCGTCCTTGCCGCCTCATCGTAGTTCATCGGAATCGTCGCATAGGCTCCCTTTTCATAATGGTAATTGGTATCCTCATCCTCATAAAGCGTGAATGATCCGTTCGCACCGGCATACACATAAAGCGTCATCGTGTCCGCGGGTCTTTCACCGGTGTATTGCAACGAGGGCCCGAACGGCATGATCGATCCCGATCGTACGTACAAGGGAATGCGCTCATACGGTGCAGTTGCCTCGATCCGCTGTCCTCCGTGCAACAAAGCCCCACTGTACGCATCGTACCAATCGGCCCCGGAAGGCAGATACACGCTACGGGAACGGGCCCCGAACGTGTAAACAGGATTAACCAACAGCGAAGGCCCGAACATATACTCATCGGGAACCTCCCTGGCCAGGCTGTCTGCCCCGAAATCCAGCACCAGGGCACGCATCAGGGTATAATTGTCGTACCATACCCTGGCGGCCGTGGAGTAGATATAGGGCAGAAGCCGGTAGCGCAGGCAGTCGTAGTAAACAATACTTTGATACGCGGGATCGCCGGGAGGGGCGATGTGGAATACTTCCCGATAAGGAAACTGACCATGTACGCGGAGCAGGGGACAGAAGGCGCCGAACTGGAACCAACGCGTATTGAGCTCTCTCCATTCCGCCAGATCGGCCTGTGCGGGATGTTCGTAGCGATGCTCCACGGCAAAACCGCCTATGTCCATGGTCCAATATGGAAGACCGGAAAGGCTGAAATTGAGGCCCGCCGTAATTTGGTTGCGCATGTCATCCCAGCGGGCGCCGATGTCTCCGCTCCAGGTAGCCGCCGAATACCGCTGCTGACCCGCAAAGGCCGACCGCGTCAGGATGAAAACCCTGTTATCGCTGGCGGCCCGCTGACCTTCGTACACTGCGCGCGCGTTTTCCAGTGGAAAGGCGTTAAAGTAACGGGACGCCGTTCCCAAGGCATGCGGTTCCATGAGGGCTTTGCGCTCGTCGATGGTCGTGTTCGACTGGATATCGGGCTCGGTGGCATCCATCCACCAGCCGTCCACACCCAGGCTAAATAGTTTTTGGTCGATGAGCTTCCAGAACATATGACGCGCATCCGCGTTGAAAGCGTCATAGAAGGTGGAAACATAACCCAGCCAGTCTTTCTGGCCAATATCCACGTTGTGGGTATACAACCAGCCCTTGTCCCGGAAAAGGAGGTAATTCTGGGTGCCCGTGTAAAACTTAGGCCATACCGAGATCATGAAATGGGCGTGCAGTGTATCGTGCAGGGCCTTTAACATCGCATCCGGATGGGGAAAGCGGCTGCGATCGAATTCCTGGCTTCCCCATTGATCGGGCCTCCAATATTGCCAGTCCAGCACGATATTGTCCAACGGGATGCGCTTTTCCCGGAATTCGCTAACGGTGGACAGCAGCTCTTCCTGGGTCTTGTAGCGTTCCCGGCTTTGCCAAAGGCCCATGGCCCAAAGGGGCATCATGGGCGCCTTCCCCGTCAGAAGGCGGTAGCCCGAAATTACCTGGTCAAGGTTGTCCCCCTTGATGAAATAATAGTTAATGGCGTCCCCCACCTCGCTGGTCAGGGAATAGGTATCCTTGTATAAATCAGATCCCGGAGGTAAGCATGATAGTGATATGAAGGATTCCGAACCGTCCGGTTTCCATTCCAGGGTAATGGGGACGTCCCGGCCCTTGTCAAAATGTATATCGAAGGGGATCGTTTCCGGATTCCAGCATTGCCTCCATCGGTCCGCAACCAGCTTTCCGTCCACCCATACCCGGACATACCCCCCTGCGTACAGTAAGAACTGGTAAAAGCCTCCCCCGGCCGAGCGGAGGGTGCCTTTCCAGCGGACCAAGCCGTTTTGAAGGCTGTACCCTTGAGGGAGTTTGGCAAGGTCGGGCAGATACTTGTAGTTGATCTGGGATTCGGACCGGTGGGTGTAAACGGATGCAAAACGGGCCTCGGAGCCGGGCTCGGATGTCGCATCGGATACCGTGCCATACGTCGCCGTAAGGCCCCCCGATGCTCCATCCTCCCCGGACAGCTCCAGACATGAAATCGGTTGATTGGGTCTCAAATCCCCGAAGCGGGTAATCGAGTAGTTGTCCCATAATAGTCCGTAATTACGACTCGACAATACCATGGGATTCGCAACGCTGGAGTTTTGCTGCAGAAGGGTCAGGCTGCGACCCTTGTAATCCAGAAAGCCGTTTTGCTGCTGCCCCAGGCCATACAAGGATTCGTCGGGAGGCGAAAAGAAGGTAGCGCTCACCTTCCAGGCGTGCCCACCGCTCGCGCCGAGCGCCTCGTTTTGGACCGTATCCTGCCCGAACGGCGGCTGGTCCCTGGGAGCCTCCCCGAGCAGGACCTTCCCCTGATTATCCATGATCGTCACCGCACCCGTGGTTAGGGATACCCTAACCTTCAGTGAATCCGTTGAGAAAAGGATGGTGCTGTCCTGTTCAACCACTTCGTACCGGGCCGTAGGCTGGGGATCCGGCACGCGCATGAGGCTCAGGGGTGGCGTAGCGTTTTCAGAGGGGAAAGCGGTTATATGAATAATGCGTGGAGTGATGGCCTGAAGGGAAAGGGTGTGGGGGTAAAGCGGCAGTGGATGGGCAATGTGTATGATGATTCCATCCGGGCGCTTTTCATAGGTACCGTCCCCGGGAGTACCCGCTCGGACGGAAGAAATGCAGTAAGTCGCCCATAAGGCACACAGCAGCACATATCGCATGGCAGTAATCGTTCTGCCAAAAGTATATTGAAATACAATAGGTTATGTAACCGGTATGATTCGAAAAGGGGGTCCAAATGTTAAGGGCGGCGCCCCGAATGTTACGGGGAAGGGTGTCATTTGTTAACCGCCCCGCTTGAAAGTCGACGGCTGCACGCCGTATTCCTGCTTAAAGTACCGCGCGAAATACTTGGGGCTGTTGAACCCCACCTCATACGCCACCTCCGCCACGGTCAGTTGGCTTCGCGCAAGCAGCTCCGCGGCGCGCTTCAACCGGATGTGGCGAATGAAATCGAGGGGAGATTTACCCGTCAGATGAGACAGCTTCTTATATAGCGTGACCCTGCTGATATGGAGGGCCCGGCTCAGGTCCTCGACCGAGAAATTCGTATCGGACAAGCGCTGCTCGATCGTGGCCACCGCCTGTTTCAGGAATTGCTCATCCAGGGGAGTAATAGTCATGGGGCTCAGGTTGACCTCGGCGTGCTTCTTTTGGGCCAGCAGGTTACGTATCCGGGCTTGCAGGATTTCGACGTTGAAGGGCTTGGTGATGTAATCGTTGGCCCCCGTCCCGTATCCTTCCAACTGTTGCTCTTCGTCCGCCCGGGCGGTCAACAGGATGACGGGTATATGCGCTGTGTCGGAATCGCTCTTGATCCGCTTGGCGAGGCTGATGCCGTCCATTTCGGGCATCATAATATCACTGACGACCAAATCCGGTTTTTGGGCCTGTATCTTTCCCCACCCTTCCTTTCCATTTGCCGCCTCCAGGATATGATACCGTGTCCTGAGGTTATCCTTCAGGTAGAAACGGAAGTCCTCATTGTCTTCCACCAGCAGCAGGGTCGCCTTTCTGCCCTTTCCCGTTTCTTCCGGCTCGGGTTCATGCGCCTCGCGGATGCTTACCCTGGTTGCGTCCCCGCTCGGAACCGCACCCCCCGCGGCCACGATAGGGAGTCGAAGGATAAACGTACTCCCCTTCTCTATTTCACTCCGAACCGTAATGGTTCCCCCGTGCAACTTGACGAATTCCCGGGTAAGGGCCAGGCCGATCCCGCTTCCCTGGTTGATCATATGATCGGGTAGGTCATATTGGAAAAAGCGCTCGAAAATACGCTCGTGTTGCTCCATGGGTATCCCGATCCCCGTGTCGGAGACGCGGATCTCGACAAAAGTCCCGTCGATGGCGCGTACCTCGACGTGGACACTTCCTCCTTCAGGAGTGAACTTAAAGGCGTTGGACAGGAGGTTGAATACGATCTTTTCCATTTTGTCCTTGTCGAAGGTCGCCACGCACGTATCGGTATTGCTGGAAAACTGCAATGAGATATTCCGCTTCTCCGATATGTCTGAAAAGGATTGGGTCAGGTCGCGGACATATTGGACGATGTTTTCGCTCGAAGGCTGCAGCGTGAATTCCTGTACTTCCAGTCTCCGGAAATCCAGCAACTGGTTCACCAGGTTCAGGAGGCGGCGGGCATTTCGATACATCATCTGGAGTTGATTCCTGGCCTCGGGAGATCCTCCGCTCTTGAGGAGTTTCTCCAGGGGCGCCAGAATGAGGCTCAGGGGCGTCCTGAACTCGTGGCTGACATTCGTAAAGAAGCGGATCTTCATCATGTCCAGTTCGTGCATATTCCGCGCTTCCTTTCGCTCCTGCTCTATGCGGAAGCGCATCCGCGTCCGTTGGACGAGGATGTTCCTGGCCAGGGCCAGGAGTCCGGCGACGACCAGGACATAACATATGAAGGCCAGCGGCGTCTTCCAGAAGGGGGGCAGGATATGGACCACCAGGGACGCTTCCCGGGGGGTTCCCGTTCCCTCCGCGGGGACGGCCCTGATCCGGAAGGTATAGGTCCCAGGATCCAGATTCGTATAGGTCGCGCTTCGTTGCGTTTGGGGTAATGAGAGCCAGTCCCGGTTGAAGCCGTCCAGGCGGTAGGAATAGGTGGTTTTTCCGCTTGCTGCATAATCCAGATCGGCAAAGGAAAGGGCAAAGACGTCCTCGTTGTAACGCAAGGAAATCTCCCGGGTTTCGGGCAGGGCGGTATCCAGCAGGACCCGGCCATGCAGCTTTTGCCCGGGTGCGATCGTCATATTGAATACCTGCAGGGACGTAAAAACCAGGTCGGGGGTATCCTTTTCGGGTGGTATGTTTTCAGGTTGAAAAAGGTTGAACCCACTGGGGCCCCCGAATACCATTTCTCCTTCCCGGGTCCGAAAGGCGGCATTTTCATTGAATTGTCTAGACTGCAATCCGTTCAATTCGTCGTAATTCAGGAATTGGAGTTGGGCGTCGGGCCGGACGATGGCATGGCACAACCCGTTGGGGGTACCCATCCAAAGGTTATGCTGGTCGTCTTCCGCAATCGTGAGGATGTAATTGTCGGGTAACCCGTCGGCCTTGTTCCATACGTGCACCACTTTGCCCTTTCCGGGATCGAGCAGGTTGAGGCCTTCACTGGTTCCCGCCCAGACCCGCCCCAGGCTGTCCACATCCAGCGCGACGATGGTTAAGTTATTGAGCCCCTCTGCTAAACCGAAATGGCGCGTTTTTCCATCCGCATGGTCCATCTCATAAACCCCGTAACCCGTACCGATCCAAAGGTTCCCCGCCGTATCCTGACTCAACTCCGAAATATAATTGGTAGGGAAAATGTGATGGACGAAGCGTCCCCGGACCATCTCGTCCAGTCCACCCGCCAGGGTGCCTACCCACAATTGCTTCCATTTATCCTCGAAAATCTCCCAGACCCGGTCATCGGCCAGGGAGGTGCTGTCACTGGCCTGGTGGCGATAGTGCGTGAAGGTTTTGCCATCGAAGCAATCCAGGCCACCATAATAGCTGCCGATCCATAATTTACCCGTATGGTCGACGCATAAGCTGATGATGACGTCGTTGGACAGGCTGTTCGGGTCCTCGGGACGGTGGACAAAACTGGTAAACTTCCCCGTTTTTCGGTCGAAATAAATCAGGCCTCCCCCATTGGTGCCGATCCAAAGGTTCCCCCTCGGATCTTCCACGAAACGATTCACGTCGTCGTAACCCAGACTGTTGGGATTCAAAGGTTGGTGCCGGTATAGGGGAAAGCGGATGGCGCCATGCCTGTACAAATTGAGGCCCTGCTTGTAGGTGCCCGCCCAAATGATCCCTGTATTGTCCTTATACAGGCAGGTGATCGCGTTTTGGCTGAGGCTGTTTTCATCGAAATCGTTGTGCTCCAGGTAACGCATAGTCATGGTTCCCTTGTCGAGCAGGTTGATGCCTCCATGGTCGGTCCCGATCCATATAAGCCCGGCATTATCCTGTACCACATCCCGGACGATATCGTTGTTCAGACGGCACGTCCCGTGGCTCTTGTCCAGGTGCAGGATAGAATGATCGGATACCTTATAATACCAAATGCCCCGGGCGTCCTGGGTGCAATAAATCCAAAGGTCGCCCTGGGCGTCGGGATACACGTTATATCCCTGTGATGGGCCCCGGAGTGAATTTTCGGTAAAAATGATGTGTAAGGATGCACTGTCCAGCTCCTCCAGCCGTCCACTCCGGCGGATGATCCAGAAATGCCCCCGGGTATCCTCGGCGAAGTCGGCGATATTATCCGAGGCCGCACCCAGTTCAAGCCTCAGGGTCTTTCCCGTAACCGGATCGAAGCGAAAAAGGCCCAGACTGGGATGGACAAACCAAAATTTGCCTACGCTGTCCTTTACAATATTGGTAACGCCGGAGTCGGTGATCCCCATTCGCTGAAGGACGGGCACGTAATTGCGGCGGAAGGATTCGGTCCGGGGATCGTATATGTTGTATTGGTTGTCCATGAACCGAATCCACAAGCACCCTCCCGGGCCTTCCAGAATGGATTGGATCCTGTTTCCCCCGATGCTCGTCGAGTCCGCGGGATCATTCCGGAATATGCGGAAACCATTACCGTCGTAACGGTTCAGTCCCGATACCGTTCCGACCCACAGGAAACCCCTGCGATCCTTGAAAAAAGCGTTGATTTCATTATGAGACAATCCCTGCCTGGTGTCTATCCTCCGGAAAGGATAAGCGATCTGCTGTGCATCCGTTCGGAGGCAGGCCCACAGAATAGTTAACGATATGATGAGCAAGCAACGCCTCATGTACAATTGCAATATAGCCTATATCCCCGTATCTTTACCCGGGAGAATCGCGATTGACATGTTACCCAATTTTCACCTCACACATATACCGGAGAGGACCGTTCAACCAAGGGAGTTCGGCCTGACCATGGTGACCGACAAAGGACTGAGCACCGAAGCCACCCTCGATTTCCTTTCCGTTGCCCATCCCTATGTGGACCTGGCAAAGCTCGCTTTCGGCGTATCCTTCGTCCTACCCAACCTGAAGGAAAAGATTGCGGCGTATAAGAAATACAACATACCCGTTTACTTCGGCGGGCTTCTCTTCGAAGCCTTCGTCATACGCAACCAGTTTCCGGACTTCCTGGCCCTGCTCGATGAATTCGGGATCGATACCGTTGAAGTATCGGATGGTTCCATCGACATACCCCACAACGAAAAGTGCGGCTACATCGAAAAGTTGGCTGTCAGGGCCACCGTACTCAGTGAGGTGGGTTCCAAGGACAAAGACCGGGAACACATCACCCCTCCGTACAAATGGATACAGCTCATGGACGCCGAGCTGGGCGCGGGCGCCCGCTACATCATTGCCGAAGCCAGGGAAACGGGCACCGTAGGCCTCTATCGTGATTCCGGCGAAGTCCGCGAAGGCCTGGTCCAGGAAATCCTCACCCGCATCCCCGCCGAAAAAATCATCTGGGAAGCGCCGCTGAAGGATCAACAACTGTATTTTTTGGAATTGCTTGGCTGTAACGCCAACCTGGGGAATGTGGCGACATTCGATGTGATCGCCCTGGAAGCGATGCGCGTGGGCCTCCGCGGCGATTCCTTTCACCTCTTCCTCGGAGATTAGCGCCGCTCGCCGCCGCCCCGACTCGCGCGCGCCACCTGGGTCCGTCCGGGCCGCCGCCTGCGTCCGTCCGGGCCGCCGCTGGCGACCCTAATTTTCGTTAATCCCGCTCTGCTTCACGGGTTTGGTCCGGAACCAAAGGAAATGAAATTTCTTCTTTTGGGTCACCACCGCCTCATCACGGTCATCCCCCAACAGAACACCCCAGGGATGCAAGCCATCCACCCCGTCAAAGATCACCTTCAGGATGGCGATAATGGGCACCGCCAGGAACATTCCCGGGATCCCCCATATCATACTGCCCAGGACCACGCCCAGGATGGTAGCCAGTGCGTTGATGCGCACCTTGGATCCTACGACACGCGGAAGAAGGATATTGCTATCAAGGAGGTGTACGCAAACCAGTGCAATGACCATCTCCAGCACCACGGTGGGCGTATTGGTCGTGAAGGTGATCAGGGCGCCCAGGATGATGGCCGTGAAGATGCCCAGGTAGGGAATCAGGTTCAGGAGGGCGGCGATCACGCCCAGCAGCAGCGCGTACTGCACCCCGATGATCAGGAAGGCCCCACAGTTCAGCGCGGCCACGATGGCCATCTCGATCATCAGCCCCACGATATAATTCTTGATCACGTGACGGGTCTTGGTAAGTATATCGTATACATTGGGCGCATGGGATTCGGGAAAACTCGTGACCAGGAAACGGACCACGATGCCCCGGTATAACAGCAGCAGGAAAGCATAGATGGGAATGAGTATGGCGTACAAAAGTGTATTCGACAGGGACGATACCGTGCTGCCTACGATCGACCCCGTGGAGGACATCGTTTCGGATTTGGCGGAGTTGATGAGCTGCTTCATCCCCGTGGAAGTCATATGAAACCTATGCTTGATCCACAACTGCATATGGTCAAGGACCGTGTTGAACTGGGATACCAGGGCGGGCAGGTTATTCCGGAAACTGATGATTTGCGCGGAAATGAAATAAAGGACGACAACCACCACGACGGCAGAAATGAGGATGCTGATCAAGGCGGCAATACCACGGGGAATCCCCTTGCGTTCCATGAAATCGCAGGGTGCGATCAGGATCATGCTCAGCAGGCCCGCGAAGGACATGGGAATGAAAATGGTCTGGGCCTCCCTGAGGATCAGCAGGATCAGGACAACACCTACCAGGCTTAATGAAAGGCGCATGTAAAAAGGGGTCGCTTTTGTCTCCATATTTGCCATTTGGGTAAATGTATCGATTTATTGGTAGATTCGTTATATGAGCACCTTTCCCCGCAGAACCTTCATCAGGAATCTATCCCTCGCCCTCGCCGCGGCATCCTTTTTCAGGCGTTCCACAGCCGCTTCATTTTTGCCGCGTTCCGCCAGCCGCCTCACCGACCCTGCCGCCGGCCGCCTCACCGTCCCTGCCGCCGGCCGCCTCACCGTCCCCCTGGTTGGCCTCCAGCTCTATACCGTCCGGGACGACATGAAGTCGGACCCCTCCGGCACCCTGAAGCGCCTTTCGGGGATGGGTTACCGTTACCTCGAACACGCCAATTATGTGAACCATACTTTCTATGGCTACGAAGCGCATGCCTTCCGGCAACTCCTCGATGGCATGGGTCTCCTCATGCTCAGCGGCCATACCGAACTCAAAGCCACCCATTGGGATGAAGCCAAAAAAGACTTTACCGACGATTGGAAGAAAACCCTGGACGATGCACTCGTCGTTGGCCAATCCTACGTCATCAGCCCCTGGCTCGCCGAAGACCTCAGGGGGGACTACGACAAGTTGAGCCGCTTCCTGGACGTATTCAACGTCTGTGGAAAACTCTGCAAATCCAAAGGCCTGCAATTCGGCTATCACAACCACGACTTTGAATTCAAGGATCACCTGCAGGGCCGCAACCTTTTCGATATTATACTGACGGGAACCGACCCCTCCCTGGTCGCCCAACAGCTCGACATCGGCAATCTATACGCCGGGGGCGCCAAACCTATGGATATCCTGCAACAATATCCCGGGCGCTTTTCATTGCTTCACGTCAAGGATTTGATTCCCGCCAAGGGGCAGGGTGAAATGAACGATCCCTACGATAGCACCGTCCTGGGTCAGGGCATCCTCGGTACGCGGGAGATTTTGAAAACCGCCGTCCATTCAGGCGCCACGCGGCTGATTATTGAACAGGAATCCTATCAAGGCCGCAAACCTCTCGACGATTGCCGTTCGGACCTGGCGGTAATGAAAGGCTGGGGTTACCGGGCTTAATACCCCCTTCCCACTTGAAAAATTTTGTATCTTCCGCACCATAACTCCTAACTATGTTTTCCACCTTCGTCGTCCTCCCCGGCAGCCGTAAGCCGGCGCCCCCCGGCACCCCCGTCGCCGGCCTCTCGCCCCTTGATACCATCAACGTCACCATAAAACTCCGGGCCGGCCAGCAAATGCCCGACCTCACCGATCCCGAAATCCACCGCCGCTTCAAACCACTTTCCAGGGAGGATTTCGCAACCCAATACGGTAGCCGCCAGGAGGAACTGGACCTGGTCAGCCAATTCGCCACGTCCGTGGGCTTCACCGTGCTAAAAGTAGAAGCCCGCAAACGCTCGGTAGAAGTCAGCGGCACCATCGCCGAAATGGAAAAGGCCTTCCGGGTAACGCTGTCCAACTACCAGGATGCCTCGGGCTTGACCTTCCGCGGCAGGAATGGAGATATCTACATACCAAAAGAATTGGAGGGGATCGTTATCGGTGTCTTCGGATTGGATAACCGCCCCATCGCCACCCCCAAAATCCGCCTCCGGACCGCCACAGCAGCGCCCGCCGCGGCCGCGCCGCCCGGAACCGCGGCCGCGCCCCCAGCCGCCGCCGCCGCCGCCCCTCCCCCAAAACCAACGCCCAAAGCCTCCTCAGCCGAATACTACCCCACCGACCTCGCCAAACTCTACCAATTCCCCTCCGCCACCGGCGCAGGCGAATGCATCGCCATCATCGAACTGGGAGGAGGCTATCAAACCTCGGATATAAACGCCTATTATAAAAGCCTTAACCTCCAAGCCCCCAATCTGGTCGCCATCTCCGTAGACGGAGGACAAAACGATCCGGGCGCCACCGTCAGCGATGCCGACGGAGAAGTGACCCTGGACATAGAAGTCGCCGGAACCATTGCGCCCGCGGCCACGATCGCCGTATACTTCGGAGGAAACAACTCAAAGTCCTTCCAGGATGCCGTCAGCACCGCCATTCATGATACCGACAACAAACCTTCGGTCCTATCCATCAGTTGGGGCGGTCCCGAAGACACAGGCTACGGTTCCTATTATACCAGTTTCGACCAGGAACTTCAGGCCGCCGCCACCATGGGCATCTCCGTCTGCGTAGCCGCCGGAGACTCGGGTTCCAGCGACGGGGTAAACGACGGCAAGTACCACGTGGACTACCCTGCCAGCAGCGCCTACTCTTTGGCCTGCGGAGGCACGACCCTCGAAGCGAATGTCGAAGGCAACACCATTACCAGCGAAGTCGTTTGGAACGAACCCAGCGGCGGCGCGGGGGGCGGTGGCGTCAGTGACATATTCCCGTTGCCCACTTACCAGGCCAATGCAAAAGTCCCTGTATCCCCCAATACCAATAAGCCCGGACGCGGCGTCCCGGACATAGCAGCCGATGCCGACCCTGTAACCGGTTACAATATTCTATTAGGTGGTCAAAACCAGCCAATAGGTGGCACCAGCGCGGTAGCTCCTCTCGTTGCGGGCCTCCTTTGCCGCCTCAACCAGCTACTGGGCAAATCCGTAGGCTACATCAATCCTACTATTTACGCAAGTCCTAACGCTTGTCGGGATATTACGCAGGGGAACAACGATACCGTGAACGGAACTGGAAATGACTTTGCCGCCGGACCCGGGTGGGATGCCTGTACGGGCTATGGCGTGCCCATCGGCTCCGCGTGGCTGCAGATGCTAACCACATAATCCGGAATGCGTCGCCTGCTACTATTTCTGGTATTTGGATGTCTGATGGGTTGCCGGCACCAGGCTTCCGTATTTCCGCCAGGTTACAGGTATTCCAACAATGGAAAGGATATTCCCCAAAGGATCAGCGATTCATTGTTACAATGGCATTCCGGCGATTTTCTCCTCGCGGATACCTTTAATCATCTCAATGTCACCTTTACTGACTTTTCGAGTGGCCCCATCCAAACCGATAAGAGATTGACCTTTTTATTGCTGAACAATACCAAGTGCATCCTTGTGTATCAGGAGGGCCAACCCATGAAGGACTATACAGTCATTTATCTCATTGAATATAAGGGCCCATTTTTCTCGAGAAGAATTGAATCCGAAAAAGGTGTCTTCGATACGCTTCAATTGAAGAGCCTTCTTTCGAAACCCGGGTTCAAACTGAAATTTTTCGAGACAGATTGATTTTTAGCTAACCCAATGTGAGAACTCAGTTACAAAAATCCATTTATTTCCTACCTTCTTGTAAAGGCAAAGGCCCCCACCTCCGCATAACAATCCACAGGAACCCCCGCAATAAAACAGGCAGAGCGTATAGTGATGCAGGAAGACAGGTGCGCTAAAGTTGTATAGTTCGTGTCCGTAATGCCAATAGAAATATTTCCAGGCGTCCTTCGTATGTTTGAAGTTCTGGCCTGATTGTAATCCAAATAGGACACGAACGGTATCCCCGGTCATCAAATGAGCGTTACCCAATAGGTCGGTGGTCCAAACCGTCAAAGGTTGGCGGCCAATTTGGGACTTCAGTTCGGCCCGATCAACATTCGTAAGATCGGTTGTATCGGATAGGAATTCCGCAAAGCTTGGATCGTATCCACGGGTCGCAACGCTGTCCATTAGAATGAGGGTTGAATCAACATGCGCAAATTCCCGGTACCATTGGAGAAAAGACCTGACCTGGGAGGTATAAGTGGAATCACTCCAATGGAAGAAAAGCAGGAAGAGGATACACATGACCTTAAAGTTACAAACCCGCCACTGCTTTCACAAACCCCGTAACCACCGGATGCGGCTCCGCAGGAGTAGACCTCGCCTGCGGCACAAATAAGGTCCCCATGAAAAAAGGATGCCCCGCAAGTTCCAATATCCGCACCTCTCCCGAAGGATCCACCCCCGCAACCCGCAACCCCGCGGCCTCCAAAGTAGAAACGTAGGTAGGATTCAACCCAAAGTTGCAATAGTAGTTCTCCGTCAACGATGGCCCGCACAACGAATAAGCCAGCGATCCGGCAAAAACCGAAACCGGCAACTGAGAACCCACCAAGGAGCAAGTCAAAGGGGTAACCACCAACCGAGAAGCATAAGGGTCCGTTTCCGCGTGTGCAGCATCCGAAATCCCCAGCACATTCCGCGCAAATTCGATCGTCATATGCTGAAATCCCCCGCACGTCCCCAGCACCGGCAGTCCATGTTCCCGACCGAAACGAATAGCCGAAAGCGCCCCCGACATAGATTCATAAGGACTGCCCGGCGAAATGAGAAAACCATCAAACGAAGTGAGCATTTCAACCGAAATCGTGGCCGTAGGAATCCACGAAAATGAAACCGAAGCCCCCAGCAACGCGATCGAATGCGCAAGCGCCTCATTCGTAAAGACGTGCGTCCTATTTTCCTTCCGGAAGTCCCCGATAATCGCTAATTTAGTAGAAGTCACGGCCTAATATATATATTTATCCGCACCTGGCAGCATGAACCTTATCAAACGACTCCAAGCCCTCTTCACCAAAACAACCCCCGAAACCGGGGAAGGCCCGGAAATTCTCCCCCAACTCTTATCCAGGTTCGAAAACGCACGGGAATACCTGACGGTACGCCTGCATACCAAGGATATGTACCAAGGCCTCCAGGAAGGCATGGATACATATGTAGTACCGGCGCCGATTCCCGACCTGTATGTTTCCCTCGCCCTGGACCTGCCGGGACAGTTCCACCTTTTGCAGAAAAGCGACGCGGAGAAATGGGGAATGGACGAGGACGAACTTCTATGGACGGCTTTCTCCAACCTGACGGACAAACAGGAAAAGATCCGCATCATCCGCGAAGAAAGGGAAGGCTTTTCGGTGATAACGCTCTCGGAGGGGGATTATGCGGCCGCCTTTGCGGCTGATTTCGAGAATCATTGTAAGGCATTTATAGGTCGCATAGGCGCCATGGTAGCTTTTCCGACAAAGGGCAGCGTATTCATTTATCCTATCAAGGAACCAAGCGGGTTCAACAAAGCCTTTACCCAAATGGCGGAACAAACCAACAAGGCTTTCCGGGACGACCCTTTTCCCTTATCCAACAACCTGTATTGGTATCACGCGCATCGCTTCGAGGTTTTTCCAAAGTCCATGGAGGCGCATACCCTGTCTTATTCGATTCCCAACCGGCTCCTGGCCTATTTGAGGACTCCCCTCGCCCACCCCGCGCACCATTCCGATATAAAAGACACCATCATAGAAGGAGATTGGGAAGGCTATTACGAATATGGCCAGGGATACACCAGGCCGCAACTAGGGAGCCGGAAGTCCTTCCAATTAAAAATGAAATCCGACCGGGGCCAGGTCGAGGGAAGCTGCATCGACGAGGAATATAACCTGAACGCGGGGATTTGGGGTTTCGTAGACCGGGAGCTGATCAGCTTCATCAAAAAATATCCCGAGGAAGGCCCCAAAAACGAAATTCACTTCACAGGATTTTTCGATAAAGGCGATCATTCTTTTACCGGGACCTGGGTCATCGATGACGGGAACGGGAAGATCAGCTCGGGGAGCTGGGCAATGGTCAAGATTTAAGATACTGGGTAGACAAAGCCACCTCCGAACCCGGAGACACGCGATACACGAGAGAAGAAGGCCGTGACCCTACACACAAAAACGGCACCTCATTCACCATATGTATGGCCGCCCCGTCATCTGCCGCATATCCCGGCAGCATAGCACCCGAATCAACCATCTCCAAATAGGAAGGCCGACGCAAGGGTTCTCCGTTATAGTGCGGACAAAAACTGCCGGACAACAGACCCAGACAACGCATCATCGTATAAGGTCCCGGAATGGAATCCGTACTGCATTGTTCGAACCAGCAATTCGCGCCCGCACTGATCCCTGCCAATACGACACCGGAAAAATACGCATCCCTCAAAATAATATCCAACCCCCATTCCCGCCACAAAGCGATCATGCTTTTCGTATTCCCACCCCCCACGTAAATGACATCCTGTTCCATAAGAAAAGACGCTAAATCCGCCGTTGGAGGCGTAAACAGGGAAAGGTGCGTGGGACGAACCCCAAGACGAAGAAACGCTGAATAAAAGTTCAACGCATATCGCGTGGCATCATCGGTGGCATGCGGTAAGAAACACACCCGGGGATTGGGTTGACGCGCCTGTTCAACAATGTATTGGTCCAGCAATGGATTCCCCGGCTCCATCGAAAACCCTCCACCGCCCATAGCGATAATTTGTCGGATCATATAAGGATCATGGGTTCTTTTGAAAAACGACACGTTTTTGAGAAAAAGCATACGCCGCATCCAATACAGCGCACAGATCCCCCCATTGGGTGGCTGAAAGGTTGCGGACCTTATACAGCTTACGCACGGAAATCGTGAGCACCCCATCGGAAACCGCAGCGGAACTCGTAAAACTCCCCACAGCATTGTCAACCTGGCAAACCAGAGATGACAACCCCGCGGCGGTATACCCGGCAGGCACAGGGAAAGTTATACTATACAGCAATGCCCGGGGATACCGCAGGTCAACGGGCAAAACCCGAACCCGTTCACTCGAAGCAACGTGCATCTGCTTCCCGATCAGGGCCGGCAGCGAGACCAGCAAATCGGGTCCGGCCGTAGCCGTCAGGCCGCCCAGGACAAAGGATTCATCGTATTTCAGGGATTTCTTTTTGTAGCTCCGCCCATCCTCGTCCAGCTTGAAATCGCTATATTTTTCCACCGAAGCGTTATACTCGTCTTCGGCTTCCGCTTTCATCATCTTGGGCTTGTCCTCTTTCCAATCCTTTTTCTCGGCCGAAAAATCGCTCATGGCCCTATCCACCGAACGTGGGTCCATCCCCTCCCACATGCTGGACCCGTCATAGTTGCGGAAGTCGGTTTCCATGAAGGGAGTGAGGGCCAAAGCGTCGTCTTCCATCCCTTCCTTCACCAGTCCTTTTGCCTGAACGGTTTTAACGACTGAAATCAAAGACCCTTCAAGAGAAGCATTCACCCGGGTATACAACATATTATCACTGGTATCCGTCAAAGGGATCACATCCGTCCCCGGAGAAGCCTTATCCCCACGGAAGTTGAAATGGATAGCCGTATTGCCGATCAAATAAGTATGAAAATCCTCCGGATTCCCGTGCTCCCCGGGGTTGGTATAGAACTTCCCCTTGAATTTGATCACCCAGGCGAGCTCCTGGCTGAATGCAACCTTTTCCAGGTCACAGTTGGTATTATAGGTGGTGACGTAAATATCGTGGTCGAGACGGCGCTTTGCCAACAGGCCCGAAAAGACCTTGGCAAATGCATAATCACTCCATTCATTGTAGAGCGTAACGGCACGTATCGTATAATATGCCTTCTGGGCGTATTCCTCATCGGGCTCGTCGGCCACCCCCCGTTTCTTCATCTGTTTGAACAGGGCGTCCACCGTAGCGCCAATTCCAACGGACAGGCCTGCCGCATAATCTCCGGTGTTTTGAATTTTCCCCGATTGGAACCAAAAAGCCTGGGCTTTCGCCGCAAGATCAGCAACCGGGATGTCCTGTTGCATATCCGCGGCCGATTTGAACCAGATCAGGTCGTGACTGCTGCTTCGCGCATATACCACCTGGAACTTGACCGAGGGGTATTCCCGAAAATCATCCACGTACCGCGTATCGCGCAGCTTATCGCGATCGGCATCCACCCAACGGTAAACCTTTTTTTCGCCAACGCCGCTAACCGAAAAAGATGGCGCCCCTTTCAGGCTCTTGAAAGTCATAAAATAGTGGTCGTCCAGGGTCGTCACTTCGATGATCTGCTTAACCACGGGCATGGTGCGGTTGCAGAGATAATACACGGGATCGAATTCTTTGTACTGGGGATTGTAATAATAGTTTTTGGGATTGAAATGGCGGTACTCGTATTCGATGATATCTCCCTCCACCAGGTCGGGAATAGCGATCTTGAAGTAGGTGGGGCGGTATACGGTGGAGATGGGAGGCTCGGTATAGCTGCGGAAAGTGCCCGGTACGCTCCGGACATCCTCGATGCGTACGGCGTCCTCCAGGTCCACGGGCGTGATGCTGCCATCCTTCTTGATCACCCTGGCCTCAAAGGCGTCTCCATCCGTTGCCTGGCGGAAATACAACATGGAATAATTCTCCAACCCATATTTATCACGAAGCAGGATTCGTCGACGCTCCGTTTCCTGGACCAGCATATGGGCTTCGGTATTGGCATTGGCCAGGATCATCGAGGTCCCCAGGGTCAGAGGGGCCAGAGCCAGGCCCCAGAGGTTCCGGCCGATCCGCTTCCCCACGCTCATCCCTTTTTTATCGAAATCGAAGGTGGTCTTTTGACACAAAATGACGGCGCTCTCGTCGGGCCACGCAGACGAAGTCAAAACGCCGCCAAAATCCACATCGGTAGAAGGCAAGAGTGAGTCCGAGCGCAAATTCCGGGCATTCAGTTCAAGCTCCTTTTCAGAAATCCTATCCTGGCAATACGAACCCAAAGGCCAAAGAAGCAAAACAAAAAAAAGACGTTTCATAAATTGACGGATATATTATCGCGGTTAAAGGTCTTGATCGATTCCAAAAAAGTCTTCCACGCCGGGAAATCCGCCGTATTGATCACCGGGGAGCTGATTTCCATCCGCTTGCTCAGGTAAATCGTATGCCCCTTCATGGTATACGTAGCCGTAAGCGAATCCGACCCGAATGCCAAACGGAAGCCCGGCGGTAGATAACGAGAACGCGCCCCCACAGGCAATTCCAGCGAAATCTCATCGTCGCTCAACAATACGCTGTTCATATCGATGGGCGTCTGCCGGTCCTCCGCGGGAATGAAGCGCGTAATGGATCCCGGAAAGAAGTCGATCCCCATATAGCACGTCTTGTCCACGCGTGTGACCTGGTTGTTGATGGTCACGTCCCCCTGGATCACGATGGGTATGTCCCTGTTCTTGAAATCGGACGTAACGATGTTGACCGCTTCTGAATTGGGATTGCCTAACTGCACCAAGTTTTTAACGAAATCCTTCTTTTCATCCGAGGGCAGTGTATGGTAAATATAGTGAAAGAAATTCTTCGATTCCCCGTTAAAAGTCAAGGTAACATGCCCGACAATAGAATCGCCAACCAGGCGTAACACCGCGGACGTCAAGGCAAGATTATCCGAGGCGCGCGCCGCCGGAACCGTATCCAGCTCGAACGAGGACCCCTTCTCCACGAGCACCGATTTCCCCTGAATCCGGAAAGCATTGATCCCCATCGGGGCATATTTTTCGGTACCGTCTAAAAAGTACGTAACCCCATGCAGATACAACACGCAAATCGCATGGTTGGCCACGCACATCGACTGCACGCTCCCAAAGTCGTAGGGTATGTCCCGGGTCCCGATCCACGCAAAGTGCGCATCGTACCCCGCGATCTTGAGCATTTCGGTCAGGAGATTGGCCATCCCCTTGCAGTCCCCATATTTGTTTTTATAAACATCCTGGGCCGACATAGGCACAAACCCCGCGTACCCGTTCTCGAAGGCCACATACCGGATATTGTCCTGGACCCAATAATATAGCGCCTTGACCCGGGATGAATCCGACGATAAACCCGCTGTAAGCGACGAAACCAAAGACCGCAGAGACGAAACATCATTAGGGCACTTGTTATACAAATAATCCATCCAGGCATACAAATCCGCGAGCGTCTTAAACCCGGAAAAAGTCTTTTGATTCACCGTATACGACCGGACCGTCAACACCAAATGCGGCAGGAAATAAGGATCCGCCAGGGAAGATGACTCCTGTTTGACTGCAGCCAAATCGGTAGCCGTATAGGTATACGTCACCATATCTTTCGAGCGCTGCACATCGCGGCGAATCTTATAACCAGCAAAATTCTCCTCCTGAATATCGAGGGACAGCCACGAAGGCACCGAAAACCGAATGACAGAAGACCGCACCGGATACGACGTATGGAAAAAGAAACGCGTCAGGTATTTGGCATCGCTGTATTCATAATCATAGGCAAAGCGGCAGCGCTGTCCCGCTTCCTGCGCCACAAACCCGTAAAATTCCCCATAATTGTCGTCCAGGTAGATATCGTCGTCGGTCAGGGAAACGCGCAAAGGCGCATAATGCTGGCTCCGGAAGCCCCGCCCGTACCAAATCTGGAAGTCATACGCCTTAACGCGAACGAATTCATTGTAGGGTAACAGGTACCCCACCTGGGCCTTGTCCTGGATGGCTGCCATTTCCACCTTCCCTTCCTCGGAGGCGGATACGACGGGGGTTCCCTGGACGCCCCTGCCAACGGCAAACTTAACCGATCGGTCGATCGAGATAGCTCCGTACTTGGCTTTCTTACTGATTTTTTTGAGATTGGCAGCTGCGGCGATCCCTTCGGGATCGGTGGAGGGGGTTTGGGCACGGACCTGGGCAAACGCCAAAATTAAGGCGAGGTAAGGAATGGATTTTAAAAACATCGCCTAAAATACAAAAAAAATCACTGTGATACCGTGGTCATCTCAGCCTTTTTCAGGGGCAGGTCCAGAATAAAGGTAGCTCCCTTCCCCGGCTCCCCGAAGGCCTGGATGGCCCCCCCGTGCTTTTCGGCGATCTTCTTGCAAATGGACAGTCCTATCCCCGTTCCCTCGAACTGGTCATAACTGTGCAAGCGGCTGAACAGTGTGAAAATCTGGTCGGCGTATTTCTGCTCGAATCCGATCCCATTGTCGGTCACGTGGATATGGCAAAACTCGTCCGAATCCGAGGAATCCGAAACGGCATACACATGTATCTCAGGCGGAACATCGGCCAGGGAAAACTTCAACGCATTAATGATCAGGTTTTGAAACAATTGCCGGATTTGACCCGGGATAACCCGCAAAAGAGGCATGGGGTCCACGGTAATCAACGCCTTCTTTTGTTCGATGGACATTTCCAAATCCGACAGCAACCCCTCCAGCAACAACGAAAGATCCGTATCCTCGAACGCCTCCGAATCCACCGAGCGAGAGAAATCCAGTATATTTTTTATCAACACCTGCATCCGCGAAGCGGATTTGCTGATCTTATCCAGGTAATTCTGACCCTCGGAATCCAACTGCTCATATTTCCCAAGCAATCGTTCGCTAAACAATAATATCTTCCGCAAGGGCTCCTGTAAATCGTGGCTGGCCGCATAGGCGAACCTTTCCAGCTCTTCATTGGTAGACTTCAACTGGAACAAATTCAACGTCAGCTGCTGGTTCAGCTGGGTAAGGTGTTGCTCCTGCTGGAGCAACTGGTGGGTCTTCCGGTACAGCTCCACGAATACGTTGACCTTCGTGCGCAGCAACTCGGGGTTCACGGGTTTCTTGATATAGTCGACGCCTCCGGTCCTATACCCCATGAAGATGTTCTCTTCGGGGTAATCGTTGGCCGTGATGAAAATGATGGGGATGTGTCGCAGCAGTTCGCGTTCGTAGATCAGGGCGGCGGTATCGAAGCCGTTCAGTTCGGGCATCTGGATGTCCATCAGGATGAGCGTGAAGTCCACTTCCTTCAACAGGATCCGCAGCGCGGCCCTGCCCGACCGGGCCTTATAGAGCTGATACCCGTTGGGTTCCAGGATGGCCTCCATGGCAAAGAGGTTTTCCTCTTTATCATCCACCAAAAGGAGTTTGATGTCGGGTTTCCTATGAGTTACTTGAACAGCCATATCCGCATGAGAGAAAGCAACTGGTCTATTTTAACCGGTTTGGTGATGTAATCCGAGGCCCCGGCTTCCAGGCATTTTTCGCGGTCCCCCTTCATAGCCTTGGCGGTTACCGCGATAATGGGCAGGTTGCTGTTTTTGTGTTCCCGGCGAATCTTCTGGGTCGTTTCATATCCGTCCATCTCGGGCATCATGATGTCCATGAGGACCATATCGATCCCCTGGTGCTCGTTCAGGATTTGGATGGCGTCCTGTCCGCTTTCCGCCGTGATGGTATAGATGTTGTACTTTTCGAAGGCGGCGGTCAGGGCGAACAGGTTGCGTACGTCATCGTCAACGACCAACACTTTTTTACCCGATAGTACGTCTTCCTTCAACCGTAGGTTTTCGATGATTCGACGCTTTTCGGCCGGCAAATCCTTGTGATCGATGTGGAGCTGCATGACGACCTCCTGAAGCAACAATTCCAGGGATTGGGGATTCTTCAACAAAATGCTATTGGCATACTGTTTCAACTGGCTCTTTTCCTTGGCACTGAAGTCACGCGCGGAATAGATCGTCATGGGCATGATCTTCTGGTCCCGGATCGCATGGATCCCGGTAACCAGTTCCAGGCCGCTCATATCCGGTACCCCGTAGTCCACCGTAATCGCGTCGAATTCCCGCTCGCGGACCAGGTCCAGGGCCTCGCGTCCGCTGGAGGCCAGGGTCACGTGGACCTTTTCTCCCTGGTCCAGCATCTTGGCGATCATGGAACAATCGGGCTCGTTGTCCTCGATGATCAGCAGCTCGCGGGACCTTTCCGGGTCGAACAGCGCTATATCGTCCAGTAAGGCATTCAAAGCATCCCCGCTCAAAGGTTTCAGGTGGAAACTCCGTGCTCCGCGGCTCATGGCCAGGGACCGGTTTTCCTCCCCGGAAATCAGGTGGATGGGTATATGCCGGTAATTCACATCGTTCTTGAACAAGTCCAGGACTCTCCAACCACTTGCGTCCGGGAGCTTGACGTCGAGGGTGACGGCCACCGGGACATATTTATTGGCCAGGTCGAAGACTTCTCCGTAGTGGGTAGCCACCACGACCTTGAGGCCCTTTTCGTGTACGAGGTCCATCATGACCCTGGCAAAGCGCAGGTCGTCTTCCACGACCAGGATCACCTTGTCTCCCGAAGCTATGTTGTTCCGGTCGTCCCCCGTATCGTTGATGATTTCGTTGACGTTTTCCAGGTCGCGGTCGGGTAACTTGACCGTTGGCACCGCGTGTATCGTCAGCCTTTCCTCCTCTTGCCCCAGGGCATATTCGCTGATGACGAGGTTCGACTGTTTTTCCTTTTTGATCAAGGCAGGATTGGAGTCCATGGGTAAATACAAGGTAAACACGGATCCCCTTCCCACCTCGCTTTCGAGTTCGATGGCTCCCCCTAACAGGTCGGCCAGGCCACGGCTGATGGATAGGCCCAGGCCCGTGCCCCCGTATTTACGGCTGGTGGACCCTTCCGCCTGCTGGAAGGCTTCAAAGATGATGTTTTGTTTCTCGCGCAAAATGCCGATCCCGGTATCGCGAATCTGGAAAGCCACCACCCTGGCCGCCGTTTCCAGGGCCGGAGTTCCTGCCTTCCAGGCCCCCCTCGGAGCCTCGAAGATGGCCAGTCGGACTTCGCCTTTCTCCGTGAATTTGAAGGCGTTACTCAGCAGGTTCTTCAGGATTTGATTCAACCGCTGTATGTCCGTCTTGATCTGTCCGGGTAGCCCTTTATCCATATCGATGGTAAAGCGCAGGCTCTTGCTTTCCGAAATATGCTTGAACGTCGTTTCGACGAAGGAGGTGATTTCGCTGATGCGGACCTGTGTAAAGTCGGCCGAGATATATCCCGATTCGATTTTGGACAAATCCAGGATGTCGTTGATCAGTTGGATCAGGTCGTCCCCGCAACTGTGGATGGTCTTGGCATACCTGACCTGGCGTTCGGTAAGGTTTCCTTCGGAATTCTCGAAGAGCTGCTGGGCTAGGATCAGCAGGGAGTTCAGGGGGGTCCTCAGCTCGTGGGACATATTGGCCAGGAACTCGGACTTGTACTTGGACGTCAGGGTCAACTGCTCGGCTTTGTCCTCCAGTGAGCGCCTGGCCTCTTCCACTTCCTTGTTCTTGTTTTCCACTTCTTCTTTCTGCTTGACCAGGAGGTGGGCCTTGTCCTGCAATTCTTCGTTGGCCCGACGCAGTTCGTCGGCCAGGGAGGTGGATTGCTCCAGGAGGTGTTCCGTCCTGGAAGTGGTCTCGATGGTATTCAGTACGATCCCGATACTTTCGGTCAACTGACCCAGGAAGTCCAGGTGCGTTTCGCTGAACGATTCAAACGAAGCCAGCTCGATAACCGCTTTAATTTCTTTTTCAAATAATACCGGCAGAATGATGAGATTCAATGGAGTAGCCTCACCCAAGCCTGACCCGATCTTGATGTAATCGTTGGGTACTTTGGACAAGAGTATCCTTTCCTTCTCCAGGGCGACCTGTCCAACCAGTCCTTCGCCCAGGCCATATTGACGTAACAAATTGAGTTCCTGTTCGTGTGCGTACGTGGCGAAGAGTTTTAAGTGAGGACCTTTTAAGCCATCGTCGCCCTCCAAAATAT
>CAZJDB010000114.1:0-37162 GCA_964544695.1 uncultured Chitinophagaceae bacterium | reverse complement strand
GACAGCGCGGGCGGCGGGCACCGTGGACACACCGGCTTATGGGACGTTGCAGACGAATTATAGGTATAATACGCTCAATCAGGTGGTGGCGCAGGTGTCGCCGGATGGGGGGAAGTCGGCTTTCTTTTATGATCGGTTGGGGAGGTTGGCGATTTCTCAGAATGCCAAGCAGTTGTCCAATAATGAGTATAGTTATACGCAATACGATTCTATAGGGAGGATCACGGAGGTTGGTGAACTCACCAATAGTACAGCCATGACGGCAGCTACCAGCAGGAATGCTAATAGTCTGTTATCTTGGATCAATGGGGTGGCTTCAACCAAAGAGCAAATCACACAGGCGGTCTACGATTATGAGTATACGCCTTTGGAGCCGGAGATGTTTGCTCAGAATCTTCGTAATAGGATAGCTTATACGGCATTTTATGGGACGGAATCGGATGTGGGGAACGCCTCTCCCGCTCAAGCGGCTACCAGTTATTTTAGTTATGATGTCTTAGGTAACGTGGATACACTTGTGCAAGATTATCACTATGGTATAATGAACAATACCTGTAACCGGTTCAAAAAGATTGTCTACGACTATGATTTGCAAAGCGGGAAAGTAGATAAGGTTGCTTATCAACATGGCGCGCCAGATGCGTTTTATCATAGTTATCTATACGATGCTGAAAATCGATTAACAAACGTTCAGACCAGTACAGATAGTGTCAATTGGGATAATGATGCGTTCTATTCGTATTACCTCCACGGGCCACTATCACGAACGGTTCTAGGCGATCAGCAGGTCCAAGGGATCAACTATGCATACAATTTTCAAGGATGGTTGAAGTTTATCAACCCTCCTATTTATACCGCTCCAGGATATACTCTCACCCAAGACGGTAAGTCAGGTTCTCAGATCGCGTCGAATACCTATAGTCTCCTGCTAAGCTATTACAATGGGGATGACAGTCTGATCTCAGGGATTGCGAGCCCGGATGATTCCCTCAACCTAACCTTTAGCTCCGATACCTCCTACCGCCCACTCTATAATGGAAATATTTCCAGCATGGGCGTCAATATCAAGGTCCTCAATAACCCTTTGCTTTATAACTACCAGTATGACCAGCTCAACAGGCTCGTCCATATGGATGCATGGAATAATACGGGAGGGATAACCTGGAATCACAGCAACATCTTATCAGACTTTAAGGAAAACGTCACCTATGACCCCAATGGGAATATTCTCACTTATACCCGGAACGGGAACAACACTTTTGCTGGGTCACCCCTAGCTATGGATAACCTGACCTACAACTACGTATCAGGTACTAATAAGCTGGACCATATCACTGATGCGGTATCTTCCAGTAACTACCCCAACGATTTAGACAATCAGTCTTCAGGCAACTTCAGTTACGACGCCGTTGGGGAGCTAACTAGAGATGCCGCATCCAATATCACGGGTATAACCTGGACAGTCTATAGGAAAATCTCCTCCATCAGCAAATCCAACGATACTACGATTACTTTTGCCTATGATGCGACGGGTAACCGCATCAGTAAAACAGAAGCTGTAGGGTCAGATACCCTTTCACTTACCTGGTATGTTAGGAATGCTCACGGAAATGTGCTAAGTGTATATACATATAATAATCCTTCGGTCAATAGCGGCCACTTAACCCAGGCTGAGGTGGATCTTTATGGTACCAAAAGACTGGGAATGCTTTGGAGTAGTATAGATGTTCAGGCAAGTACCAGTCCGACGGAAATTTCTTTACCTTTGTTGGGCTGGGGAAATTCTCTTAGTTTTAGCCGAGGAAATAAGCTCTTTGAATTAACGAATCATTTAGGAAATATACTTGTAACTATTAGTGACAAGAAGTTGGGGCTTTCAACTGATGGGTCAACAGTTGACCACTTTAATCCCCAGGTGCTGGATGCAAATGATTATTATCCCTTCGGTTCATTAGAGCCTGGTAGAACTTATACGTCTTCAATAGCTGGGAATTACAGGTATGGCTTCAATGGGAAGGAGAACGATAATGAGGTGCAAGGAACTGGGAGTCAGCAAGATTATGGGAAAAGAATATATGATCCCAGAGTAGGTAGGTTTTTGAGTGTCGATCCAATAACAAAAAAATATCCAGAATTAACACCGTTTCAATTTGCCTCAAATACTCCAATTCAGGCTATTGATTTAGATGGATTAGAGGCAGGCATCACTTGGAAACAAATATTCGACGATCCAAGTATGATTATTCCCGCAGTTACAGAGTGGGATAATATCGAAGCTGAATGGAATTCGAATGTAAAGGCATACAATGAGAATTTTAATCTCCTGTACATTTTCAATAAGCATGGATGGGAGATAATTCACGGACAGAATTATGATACCCATCAGCCTAAAGATAGAGTACAAGCATCAATTGAAACGGGGGTTGACGCGATAATGATTGCAGCCACAAGAAAGGCATTTAAGGCTCTCCCTTCTGAAAGTGCAATGGAAATGGAAATGCGGTCAAATGCCGCATCAGTAGAAAAACCTAGTGATCCATTACCCAATACAAGCGAAAAATCAAAACCCGTTGGCGCTGAGGAACCTGAGAATACCGCTAATGTATATCGTGTTCAAGGAGGTATACTTCCCAAAGCCAGTCGAGAACGAATTTTTGTAAATCCTAATGGCTATGTAAATGTTCAGGGAAACGATATGTTGCATATTACAATAGATGACAATAATCGCACTATATATTTTTATGAAAACAATCGAGGTGGCGCTGAAAATGGTGCGTATGTTGTATCATTCAAAATACCACAAAGCCTGGCAACTGAAATAAGGAACGCTGCAATACACCAAAGCGATGTAAATATTACTCCAGGCGGAGAGAACCTACCTCAAATTGACGATGCGACGTTAACAAGTAACTCTTATGGGCTACCAAAAAAGTATATAGACAAAATAAGACAACAATTAATTCAAGGAAGTGGGACATCAACAGCTCCCAAAAAATGATTTTAGTTATGAAGAGAAGTTTAGAATATAAGATTGAACACGATAATTTATTTGGTTGCATTAAGTATAAATCTGATTACAGTATATACTTAATGCCAATTGGTTGGTGGATTTTGAATTACACAGCTAACGACCCAAATCATTCGAATAATCCTTCATATAGAAATAATATCTATAACGTAACAGATGATAAAATTAAAGGATTTATAAATGCAATCGAAGACAATCGTGTATCGCTAGGCGACTTAGAATCAGTCGAGAATGTTCCATTGGAACTCCTTACTTTAAGTTTCTTCATAGATTTTGATAGTAAACTATTTATTAATGGCTATTATGATAATGTATTAATCGAAAAATATATGCCTGATTCAACCTGGATTGGAGAAATGGGCTTCCCCCTAAATTATATACCAAACGCTTTAAAATCTTATTTTACTAATCCAACAGTTTGAAGAATTAATTAATGAATTTATTAATTCCTATCTTTTTCTCTATTGAAGGAGGTATGGAATATTCGGCTTCATGAGGTAAAATGGATTTTGCCTCGTCAATTCTATTCTGGCTTTTTAACCAATGTATTTTAAGTACTTGGTCAGTAATATCGCTAATGTTTAAGGTCCATTTGTCTACATACAACTTTGTTGAACTTGGAGTTAGGCCTATTTGAATTGACCTATAAGCCAGTTTGTTCATGTTTATGTCTCGTTCAGGATCCCATTGGATAACAACCAAAGAACTATCTTTTATAATCCGCCATTCTTTCTCACTTGAATAAATTAAACTATCAAAACTCGAGGTGCAAGAATTTTCAAGGGCCCACAAAAAGCCTTCATGAGAAATATCAATCGCCAAAATTCTTTCTTGATTTGGCTTCAATGCCCATCCTGAACGATACATCATCCATAGAAATGAAGGCTTGATCCAAGTTGTTCTTTCCATCTTGAATGGTGGTGAAATAAATTTGTTGTTTTTTACCGCACAATCTGCAATTGATCGATTATAAGCCTGATATATTCGAACAAATTCCTTGGTAAAAAAAGCACGAATAATTCTAATTTCATTCATATTGTAATATCCGGTTAAAATCCATCAATTGTGAAAATAATAGTTCCTCTAATTATATATTCTTTGTGTGGACTAAAGAATAAAAGTCATATTTTAAGATTTATAATTAATCTTAAGAAAAACGGCTAACAAAATTAAATAATAGAATATATATTCACGTTAGGAAATTCAGGAGGATTATACCATTCAAATCTTTCGGGAAATAAAAATCCTAAACCTGACTGAAAAGTTTGAATTCAACTTGAATAAAGTTGTAATACGGTTCATGCAGTGCTTAAGTTAATTTGATTAGTTGCTAATTATGGTCAAATTTATATTTTCATTATTTGTTCTTAGTCTTTTTTATTTCATGCAACAGTTGCTAGTATTTGCGCTTGAACGCTCAGAGCAGTCAAAGAGCCTAAGCCTGCGGCTTCTGTCTTTCCGCAGGCTTAGGCTCTTTGACTGCTCAGGAGTTTAGGAACAAGATGTATTGAATAAGCCTATCATACCTTTAACGCCTGCTGGCGTCTATTTTAAAGGTTAGTCCATCAACCTACAGCCCAATAGTAGCACTACTGTTGAACGGAGCGTCGCCACCGCAGCTCAATAGATATCCCACAGCTGACTAACAAAAAAATATCTTCTCCCCGCTGCGCTTTTCCAAAACTTCATGAACAACCGCCTGGGGTATAACATGCAAACGTGGCAATACCTGAACTTCATGGATTCCTGCACGGTATATGCATCTTCCCTTACCGACTCCCTGAAGTGTTCAGCCATCCCCATCGGGAATATCTATCAAACGAGCGGAACAGCTTCCATGAATGATATCCGGCCGACCCCGGATAATGGGTACGTCTTCGTGGGATATAATACCAGTGGGGGTGTCCAGCAATCCTATATCGTCAAGACGGACCACGAGGGGAATGTGCAGTGGGGGGAAACCTTGGGCAATGCACCCAGCAACCGGTTCACGCGGGTGCGGCCCACGGCGGATAATGGATACATCGCCGTAGGGTCCATCGACTCGGCTAACGGAAATGTCTCTTCAGAACTCATCGTCAAATTCGACTTCAGCGGACATATTCAGTGGGACAGGCTCCTGGGGTATAATACTACCAGCGGTGAGTTCGGCAGGGATGTTGTGTACGCCGGTTAAATTTACCACTTCAAGTCGGAGCGAATTGACCACCTATTTTGCAGGTAAAGATCTTCAATTCAAGTCTAAGCTTGCAGTTCATTAACTCGGGTTTTATATTGTTGCCAGATAAGAATAAATCGAGATTATCCCTTGGACCAGCAAGAGGCGGTAAATTTCAACCGGCATAACCTGGTCAATTCAAACCGGCTAGAGGGGATCAATTTTAACGGTTTTTGCAGTAATACGGGCGGCCAATCCTAATAATAATGGTTTGCTCAAAATTGGGGGGATTCCAAGAATCCTATAAATCAGATCACCTAAAGTATAGTAAACGGAGTTTACACTGACTACATATGGGTGACCTACCTCAACGTGCGGTATTGCCTTACCAATAAAATAGCGCCGAAATGTACCTTCTATTTCAGGCTGATTGGCATTTCAGGCGCGAAGGACTTCCATTTGCGATTTAAACTCCTCTAAATTCATGTCGGGATAATTTGATTTGGTTCGGAGGAAATTATCCATATGGGAAAGCTAAGGTAGAAAATTGCTACCCATTTTGCCACCTATTTCAAATTAAAAAGCGTAAATCATTCTACTTGAATAATTTACGCACAACAGTTGCGGAGAAGGAGGGAGTCGAACCCCCGATACAGTTATTAGCCGTATAGCCGATTTCGAGTCGGCCCCATTCGACCACTCTGGCACTTCTCCGAATGGGCGGCAAATATAATTAAAAATCGTGAAACGCGCTGAGCCGGAAAGCTAGACCCATTCGACCCAAAGGGCCTCCTTCATCCAAGGCAGTTGTATCATTCGGATGTTCCAGGTAAGCCCATTCAACACCACATCATAGGCCTTCTGCTCTACATGCAGCAGCCATCCGTTATGGCGCCGCACGAGTTTGCCCCGGCGGTGCAAAAAGGATTCCCGAAGGGCCGAAACGGAAGCATTGATGGGATTGCCGTTCAACGTCCACTGCCGCAAAACCGAGGAAAGCAAGGCAGAAGCGCGCTCCTGCTCGAACCCATTGTCCTCGTCGAAGGAAAGGGGCAACGTAGCGGAGGAAGGATACCCACAAAGGAGTTTATTGAGGTGCACGGAGTATTCGGGGATCATGTCGGACGGGCGCACGAGATGCTGTGTAAGCAAGACCGCCCGCTGGTGAACAACATCCGATCCAAACGCAGCGCCGTCGAACCACCCCAGCTCACCAAACAAAGAAGGCAGAAAAGCCGCGAGCAACACGAGCCCCGCGTTATCGATGTAAGTATCCGGCACCGGGAATTCCTGGGGCAGCGGGGTGGGCAATACGAGGTGTCCGGCCTGCGCACGCATGATGGACAATACTTCGACCAGGTCGTAACCGGGTGTAAGGGGGATGTCCAGGGCGCCGGCCAATTTTTCCAGCCTGGCGGCGGCCAGGCCGCTGACGAAACGGAAAAGTTGAGGGGGCTGCATTTCCCTGAGAAGATAGAGGATGATCCCCTTTTCTACTTTGGGGTAGTTCTCCAGGGAAATGCGTCCCCCGGTATAGGAGAGGGATAGTAGGAGCGTTTTCCAGCGAAGGGTGCGGTTGTCCAGGCCGGGCATGTCGGAAAGCCAACTGATCCAGCGGCTGACGATGCCGCTTTCCATGGTGTGGCCGTACAGTTCTTCCAGGAGGCGTTCGCCCACTTGGCCAAGGAGACGGGGCAATGCCTGGTGGTTTTCAAGGAGCAACGCCAACAACTTCCGGCAAAAGGCGCTTTCGCCGCCGGGGGCGCCGAAGAAATGGTGGTCGCGCTGCACTTGTTCGTGGAGCTTTTGTTGCAACGTAAGCAACGTCCAGGCAGATTCGGAAACGGGGAGGGTACCGGTGGCGATGAAGTGGAGGAACACTGTCTGCGCTTCGTCCAGGTGTTCGTCTGGACCCAAGCGGGCCGCACGGGAACGATACGTCCCGGTAGGCCGGCCCGACGAGGGACCGGAACTGGTCATCAGTAGCCTTTCCGGCGGGAACGCGACCCAGTCTAAAAATCGACGGGCAAGCGGCCGGCGCCGCGCTCCAGAGGGCAGGTGTAAGGTCAGGTCAACATTGAAGTACATAGGTAAGGTAGTCCGTGAGCAAAGTAACAGCAAGGAGCAAGGGCAGACAAGCGTAATTCTACGGAAAATTACCTGAGGATTTCCCCGAGGGATCCCAATTTTCCATCGATTTTGTCGACTATGTCGAGGCCCAATATTTTAGCAACGAGGGGGTAGACGTCTACGTTCTCGAAGCCCGCAATTTTTGTGTGGGGCTTGAATGCGGGGCCCCACGCGTAGAATGTTGCGCGCATGTCGGGCATGAGCGGATCGAAGCCGTGTTCACCGTAGGGGGCGTGTCCCGGTTGGGCGAAGACGTGGGGTGCGGTAGGTATCAGGAGTATGTCGCCGATGCGCCCAAACCGGTCATCCCTTTTAGAATAATGCAAATGGTCGGGAACGTCCGTAGCCAGATATACGTTATACTCTTTTGCGTTCAAAGCCTTCAGCGCCTTGAACGTGGGTTTAATGTCGGCAGATGAGTGCGCATAGAGGTGTACCATCGTCCCTTCGACGGCGACGGTGAATTTGTTGGTATCCACGACGGCGGGCACAGACATGGGATGCAGCGTGTCCACGGTGGTCATGCCGTGGTCGGCGAGGAAGATGAAGTTGATGTCGAGGCCCAGGTCCGAAACGGCGCTGACGAGTTTGCCCACGCTGGCGTCGACCTGCATGACGGCGGCTTTGGTTTGCCAGGAGTCGGGACCGTAGCGGTGTTCGGCGTGGTCGACTTCGGAGAAATAGAAGGTGATGAAGTGAGGCCGCGTTTCGGGTGACTGCTGCAGCCAGTCGCGCACGGCTTGTACGCGTTGGTCTATGGGAATGACGTCGTGGAAGTGATAATAATAGGTGGGGCGCACGCCCTGGATCGCGGCTTCCGAGGCGACCCAAAAGTAACTGGCGCTAAGCATGTGCTCTTGTTCGGCCAATACCCAAAGGGGCGTGCCGCCGTACCACGAGCTGTCCTGCACGGCATGGGTATCGCGGATGGCGTACCAGGCGTCCTTGGCAGGGTCGTAAAAGCGGTTGTCCACGAGGCCGTGGTGGGCGGGATACAATCCCGTGACGAGCGTATAGTGGTTGGGGAAAGTAAGTGAGGGAAAGCTCGGTTGCATGTAGGCTGCCTGGACACCCTGCTCCCTTAGGCGCAGGAGATTGGGGGCCTGGTATTTGTCGGCCAGGTCGTAGCGGAAGCCGTCGGCGGATATTAATATGACGTAAGGTTTCTTTTCCTGGGCGGGGCTGTTGGTGCGGTCGCGGATTACGTATTGGGCCGTATCCTGAGCAAACGAACGTCCAGTAGCGAAAACGAGTAGGAGTAATAGGTATCGCATTGGCCGAAGTTACTTAAAAATCTTCCGCTTCCAATTCGATGCGCTGGGTGATGTCTTTGAGGTTACTGTACCGCTGCACGGTATAGGGAATGGTGTCCAGACCCGATACGAATTTCAAAAGGTACGTATAAATCCCAATGATGTCCCCCGCCTGCAGGGTCTTCCCCGAGTGGTAAGCCGTGACGAATAAGGATACGGCGATGACGACCAGCACCAATAATTCCATGACTCCGAAGTTCCACGCCTCGCGATCCGAGATGCGGATTTGCCACCGGCTGAGGAGGCTGTAGTGGCGGTTTATTTCTTTGATATCTTTTGTGGAGATGACGTCGACCTGCAATTCGAGTTCGTCGTTCTTGAGTTGGCTGAGGCGCTTCATTTTCCGCCCGTATTGGTAGCTGATGAGGCTCACGGGGATGAGTACGGCCACGCAGACGAGGACGACGGCGCGGTCGTAAAAGATGAGCAGGATCAGGGACCCGATGATGTTATACACCGCTTCAATGATGAAGTTCAGGTCGAATTCGAGGAAGTCGATGAATTCCCGGGCCAGGGTGGAGTGTGCGCTGAGGCGCGATATGTCGTCGTCGTCGAAGCGCCTCGACAGTATCCGCGTGACCAGGGCCGTATATATAGAGGTGTAGGTGCGCGTGTCGACCATGTGCCTCAGGGTGCCCACGGTCAGGTAGGCGAAGTGGACCAGGGCCAGGAGGATCAATCCCCGGTAGCTGCCCTTGATGAGGTCGTTGACGGCTTCGCCGAGGAAGTAGGGGCGGACCAGGCTGCCGAACATTTCGAGGGAAAATAGAGAATAGGTAAGGACCAGGCGGTACTTATGCTTGATAAAAATTCGCTTGAGAGCATTGAATCCAGGCATGTCGGTGTTCCTTTTCGTAGTCAGAGTCCCTGAGCCATGCGGGTAGCGATTTCCCGCTCGGTCACCGAGTTTCCCCGGGTACCCCGGATGATCCCCCTGCAGTCCGGTGCTCCGCAATGGCAGGCGAAGGGCTCCAGGTTATCATCCATCATTGTAGCATAATCCAGGGTCAACTCCTCTCCCCGGGCAATGGGCCTGGTAGCGAAGACATTCAATCCTTCATAGGCGGCATTAGGGTTGCACGAATGGTTCATGGGCGCCCAACTGGCGGGATCCCGGTCCCATAATATAAAGACCTCCCTGCTGACCGGGTAGGCATAGTGTTTGAACAACTCCTTCTCGGTGTCTGACCAGAAGCGTTCTACGTAGGAACGAGTGACGATTCGTTGGGCCCTTTCTTCCCCCCTAAAGATCCACTCACCTTCGGCAATTTCGCGGGACGCATACACGCCATAGCCCGAGATGGGGCTGCCCTTGACCTGGTATTTTCTCTGGCGGCGCCGGTGGCGGTCCATTCCCTCCTCGATGATGTGCCGGAGGAATCCCTCCTGCCCCACCCCGTCGTACTTCAGGATGTAATCGGCCGAGCCTTCATATCCTTGACTGTAAAAAACGGAACAAGTAAAATTGATTTCCAAAAAATAGGGGGTCCCCCGGGCGTCCACGCGGAAGTCCATGCGCCCGTAGCCCACCCCTCCGAAGGCGGTGAAGATGCGCCGGGCGGCCTCCCTCAGTCGCCCTTCCAGTTCGGGATCGTCGCAGGGCACGTTGGCGTCCGGGTGCAGATCGGATGTCTTGAGCGCGTATGTTTTAAAGGAAAGACCTTTGGGGAAAAGGAATTCCACGGGCTTGAACGTGCGGCAGTCGAGGCCACCCGGTTCCGCCGCGGCCAGCACCGTAAACTCGCGTCCCGCGATATAGGCTTCGACGAGGATATCGTCATATTCTTCCAGCAACCTGGAGATTTTTCTTTCGAGTGCCGGCCGGTCCCTTACCAGGGAATGTTCGTCCACCCCAAGGCTGTCCCCTGCTTTGGCGGGTTTGACGAACATGGGAAAGCCTACTTTGGCTACCGCTTCGTCGATGTCGCTCAGGTCACGGACCAGGACATACGCAGGCGCCGCCACCCCTTCGGTAAAGGCCACGTATTTCATCAGTTCCTTGGGGGGATCGTAGAGGCGGGCGTTGGGACCGGTATAGGGAAGGTTCAGGAGTTCGAGGCTGGTGATGACGTCGATGCTGGGTACGCTCCAGTCCAGGTAACCCTCACAGAGATTGACGAAGATGTCATAACCCTCACGCTTGAGGGCGCGAAGTTGGTTGTACGTGCTGAGTTTATTGAGGAAGACGTGGTCCACGGAAGCGCCGGGCAACAGCGGGGTGAGGTCCCTCGGGGGATCGTAGTACTGGTAGTCCACGGCGGAGGTGGAATAGTCGGGCTGTAGCACACACACGCGCATCTTTACTTCTTTTTGATGGTACCCTTCAAGAGTTGTGGCTTTGGAGCTCTCGCCGCTGCGACCTTAGTTACGACTTTGGGCCGTGTGACCCGTTTGGCGGGCTTCGCGTGGTGACCATTAATATATGGCCTCCGGAACAGGGCGTCGCGAATGATGTCTTCGACGAGAGAAGCGTAGGATAAGCCCGATAGCCGCAGGATGGCTCCGATGGAAGTATAGTCTTCGTCTTCCGAAAGACCGCACTGGGCGTTGACTTCCAGCACGCGCAACTGCCCCGCGGGATCCATACGCAGGTCTACCCGGCCATAGCCCGTTCCGCGGACGGCCTGGTAAGCAGCGAGGCTCACGTCGCGAATGGAAGGGATCAGGTCGGCTGAAGGCAATTCGTAAGTATAGAAGTCTTCGTAGTCGCCGATGGGGTTTTCGGTCTCGTAGATTTCCCAAAGGCGGTCGAAGCTCAAAAACCGCTCCGTATCGGGGAGGGACTGGTGGAAGAGTCTTTCGACAGGCAGATAGACCTTGCAAAGGTCGGGACGGTCCCAGGGTCCCACGATCAGGGTGGTGTATTCGGGACCGGTGACGAATTGTTCGGCAAAGACGCCGCCGGTGGTGAGGGACCAGCCGCGATAGCGTTCTTCCAGGGCGTGCACCTGGGTCTCCAGGGAGTCCTTGGTGTGCACCACGCTCCGCACGCTGATGCCCATGCTGCCCGCGGACACGGCGGGCTTGATGATGAGGGGGCTGCCCAGGCGGTCGAAGATGCCATTCACGGGGAAATCCTGCGAAAACACCTGTTCCCAGGCGGGCATGGGGACTTCCCCGGAGGCGAAGAGCTCCTTCATGGTGAGCTTGGATGTGGTTGCGTTGTAGAAAAAGGAATCAGACCCCGTAAAAGGTATGTTCATTTCTTCGAGCAGCCGCAGTACAGAAATTCCGGGACTTCCGTTGACCTCGTCACCGTCGCAGAGATTGAAGATCAGGGGGCGTAAACCGTTGGAGGCTTCGGGGATGCTTTCCACAATGTCCCTGTAGTTGTCCATGCGCACGGGTTGCCAGCGCCAGGGCAGGTTCCAGGCGGTGAAGACGCGGGTATATTCAGCGATACTTTGGGAGAAATCGTAGTAATAACTAATGTTGGGATCAGTCGTCTCAACTTCTGGTACAAGAACCCAGACCATCAGGTCCGCCGGAAGTCCATATGGTAGCGTGACAATGTCCGAACGCATCTGCAATAGTAATTAATTTATACTTCCCTTTCTACTTTTTGACCCTGCCTTTCCAACCATTTATTAACAACATAGTTGTTAAGGCGGAACCTTTCGAGGACCTCGTCCGGGAGGTCGGCCGCGCCACTGATCCTGCCCAGGCAACCAGGCCCTCCGCAGAAGCACGCAAAGGGCTCCGCCATGGACCATTCGGTGGAAGGATAAAAGAAGCGCAGTTCTTCCCCTTCGGCTATGTCCCGCAGGCAAACCACCTCCATCGCCTCGGTATCGAAGAAGATGTTCGGGTCGCAACTGTGGTTGCAATACCAAAGCGGCTCGGGGCTTAGGAGGATGTGCGTGACTTCGTCCAATTGCAGGGTAAAGCGCGTCGGATGGTCCAGGACCTCCATCGCAGCAAACGGGCTGAGGACGGTCCCCTCTTTCAGAGGGGCGGAAGCATGCAGGGAATGGTGACCCGTGGTGGGGTCGTGGCGTAAATGGGCTAGCATAGTATCCTTTTATTATTATTAAAGATACAACTGTACCATATATCTCCAATACCTTGGTTTGTGAGATTCGCCGTCCCATATATGAAGGGCGTTCCAAATACCCTTTTTCCAAAGTGCCTCGCTCAATAAACGATTGTTTTCCAGGAAAGCGTCATGATATCCGACCACGAAAATGATCTCCATTTTTTTTAGCTGGGCGATCAGGGGTTCGTCCCAGAGGTTGGGAATGAAGCGACTGGGCATATTGAAGTAGATCGTTTCATCCATATAACCCTCGAACAGGTCGTCGAAGTGCTCCATTTGCAGGGTCAGGTCGAAGCGACCACTGAGGGCCACTACTTTGTGAAAAAGATGGGGATATTTAAAAGCGAGATTGACCGCATGGTAGGCACCCAGGCTGCAACCGGCGAGCACGAGGTCCTTGACGGGATTCAGGCGGCGGACCACGGCCAGGACCTCTTCCAAAATATAGCTTTCAAAGCGGAGGTGTTTTAAAATCCGTTCGTTGGGGGGTGTTTCGGGGGAATAAAAGCTTTCCTTGTCAACGCTGTCCAGGCAATAGACCTGGATCGTCCCCGCTTCGATCTTGGGACGGATGGCGTCGATCACTTTCCAGTCTTCGTAGTCATAAAAGCGGGCGGTACGCGTGGGGAAAAAGAGCACGGGACTTCCGGCGTGTCCGAAAACAAGCAACTCCATATCCCGCTCCAAATGGGGGCTGAACCATTTATGATATTCTCTTTTCATGAATAGAGGTAGCCAGGTATTGTCCTACCACTTCCTTCCACAAGGCATAGCCCTTAGGGCTGATGTGCAATCCGTCCGGATCCAGGAATTCCCGTTTGGGATAGCCCGAGTTGTCCGTCATTAAATGATACACGTTGAGAAATTGCCACCTTCCCTCCTGCCGCAAAATTTCCTGTTCGATCAGGGTGTTCGTGTATCGGATACTATCCACGATGTTCCAGCGCGAAATGCTGGGCTTGATGGATATGTAGGCGCAGGGCATATCTCCAAATTTTCGCCGGGCATTGGCCACCAGTTGCTGGAAGAAGATAAAGACCTCTTCCGGATGGCGTCCGTCCCCCAGGTCGTTATCCCCTGCATAAACAATCAGGCATTCAGGATGGTACATGCCCAGCAGGCGGTCGAAGAACCAATCACAAGCGGCCAGTGTGCTTCCGCCGAAGCCGAGGTTGACCGGTTGATACGCGGCAAAGTCCTCGTGCAATGAATCCCAAAGCCTGATGGAACTACTGCCATAAAATACAACTTTCGGGTCGTACCCGAGATTAACTTTTTCTTTCTCCAATCTTTGGACCTCGTTTTCGTACCAGAGCATAAGCTATACGCCCTCCAGGCCGTATTGTTTGATGATGTCTTCGGGGACGCCGTTCCAGGGGCCGGGGTGATTCCCCATGTACCCCAGGTCCCTGATCCCCATTTCGGTCGTATAAAAACCGGAGGCCGTGAGGTTTCTTAGTCTATTGAAGAAAGCGACACCTTGTTCCATGTCAGGCGTTGCCTTTCCGGGGTAGGCGATTTGGTCGATGATTTCAATTTGTTGACTCTGGCTGGCTTGCACGAAGGTTTTTCCGTATCGTTCCAGACTCTGCAGGTCCAGCCACCGTAGGCCACCCCTTAACGGCACCTGGTTACCGGGCTCGTCCTTGACGACGAATTCGATATAGTCGGGGACTTTGGCTTCGGAGGCGCTGCCGGAGTGGGCGTCTTTCGGGATGATGATGTCCACCAGGACCGTTATCGTCGCCATTTCTTCGTCGGTGAAGAACTTTTCGGCGTTCAATTTTTGGTTACGTTCGATTTCCTTCGGCTCGCGGCCTGCGGTGTCGACTGCTTCCTTGGGGGCTTCTTGTGTCTCTTTCGCCTGGGGCTGACAGGCCTCCAGGAGCAAGCCCGCCGACAGCGTCGTCAAGCCAATGACCTTCAATGATTCTCTGCGGTTCATGCGATGTTGAATTTCTTTTTCTGTTCCAGAAGGTATTCCGAAGTCCGCATGGACATGGCCAGGATGGTCCAGGTGGGGTTCTTGTCCCCCTGCTGGACGAAGGGGGCCCCGTCCACGACGAAAAGGTTGTCGCATTCGTGCGATTGGCACCATTTGTTGAGCACCGAGCTTTTGGGGTCATCCCCCATGCGCGCCGTACCCACTTCATGGATGATCCGGCCCGGGTTTTCCAACCCGTAGTTTTCTTCCGGATTTTGGTTGCCATACAGTTGGACGGCGCCCATTGCCTTGTAGAAGGCGGCGAAGGTCTCCTGCATGTGCCTGGCCTGCAAAATTTCCTCCTGTCCCCAGGTATATTGGAAGCGGAGTACGGGAATGCCATACTTGTCTACCGTATTCGGGTCGATCTCGCAGTAGTTGCTTTCCTTGGCGAGGGCCACCCCCCTGCCCGACATGCCGATGGTCGCCCCGAACCAGCGCCGGTAGTCGTCCTTTAGGTCAAGGCCATAGCCCCCGGCCTCTTTGGTGCTCCCATCCCGTGCCGGTACCTTGCCGTTGAAGCCGGGGATGAACCCTCCGTAGCCCGCGCCAGGCATGCCCATGCCTCCACCGATTTCGATGTGGTAGCCCCGGGGGAAGTCCAGCTTACTGTTGTCCTGTAGCCACGGAGCATAAATGTGGGGGCCGCCCACGCCGTCTTCGTTGTAGCGCTTCCGGTCCGCGAGCTGGGGGAGGACGCCAAAGGCGCTCGATCCCGTGGAGTCGTGCAGGTATTTCCCGACGAGGCCGCTGGCGTTCCCCAAACCGTTAGGATACCTTTTCGATTTGCTATTGAGTAGCAGGCGCGCACTCTCGCAAGCACCGGCGGCGAGGACAACCGTTTTTGCCTTGACCTGATATTCGTTCTTGTCCTGTATATTGACGTAGGAGACGCCGGTGGCCTTGCCCTCATTGTCGGTCAACACTTCCCTCACCATGGCGCCGGAGATGACTTCGAGGTGGCCCGTTTTCAGGGCGGGGATGACCAGGCAGGAAGAGCTGGAGAAGTCGGCGTAGATTTTACAGGCGCGTCCGCATTGACCGCAATTGAAACATTGGTAGCGGTCTTTGTTGGTTGGAAGGGCCTCGGTCAGGATGGAGCCTCGGCCGGTGATCACCTTCACCCCGACTTCGTCGCCCGCTTTCTTTGCAAATAATTCGGGCAGGCGGGGCTTGGGCGGATTCAGGAAAATGCCGTCGGGCTCGTTTTCCAGGTTTTCCTTGGTTCCGTAAACACCCAGGAGGCGGTCGATCTTATCGTAATAAGGCTTGATCTCGTCGTAGGTGACGGGCCAGTCGGCGCTCACGCCGTCGTGGCGCTGGGGTTTGAAGTCATTCGGGCCGAATCTTAGGCTGATTCTTCCCCAGTGGTTCGTCCGGCCCCCCAGCATGCGGGCGCGGAACCAGTCGAAATGAGTATTTCCTTTTTGCGTGTAGGGCTCACCGTCTAATGACCAGCCCCCATACGCCGCGTCGAAATCACCGAAGGCGCGGACCGTGCCCGCACCCCGGCGGGGCGATTCCCAGGGCCATTTCAATTGCATGGAATCCTTGGCGGGGTCGAAGAAGGGACCGGCTTCGAGCATCAGGACTTTGAGTCCCGCTTTGGACAGGACGTAACCGGCCATGCCGCCTCCGGCACCGGAGCCTACGACTATGACGTCATATACGGTGGGGGATTTTTTGATCTGCAAGGGGTCGCCCATTGTTAAACGATTGAGTGCCTAATATAGGAAAATTATTCAGCTTTGATTTCGGTGGTTGCGGGTTGCAAGCCTTCGGCGGTGGCGGTAAGTGCGATTTTTTCTGCGTTTCTTCCCCCCTGTAGTATTATCTGGCATTTCCCATTGAACAGGTGGCGCTGGTTGCCATGATCGTCCTCGTGACTGCTGGGATCACCGTTTCCGACACCGATGATTCTGGCATTTCCGGTTAGGTTGAATTTTATCAAGTCCTGGGCGTCGGGCACTTCACGGCCCTGGGCGTCCACGACGGTGACGTTGACCGCCGTACCATCGAATCCATCGCCTTTGATCGTCGTTTGATACGGAGTGAGTTTTATGCTTGCCGCTGGGCCGGTGGTTTGCACTACCTCTTCGATTTTTCTCCCATTCAGGTGGCCGACGGCCTTCAACGTACCCGGCTTATAGGGCACGAACCAATAGAGATGGCCGCTCCTGGGCATCTCCTTTTTCCCCAGACTTTTTCCATTCAGGTATAGCTCCACGTCCTGGCAGGCCGTGTTCACCCAAACCTTGATGATGCGACCCTCCTGGCCCTTCCAGTTCCAATGCGGGGACAGGTGGATGAAATCCCCTGCTGTCCACCAGGACTTATAATAATAGTAGACGTTCTTGGGGAAGCCGCACATGTCCATGATCCCGAAGTGCGAATTGATGTTGGGCCAACTGTACGGCGTGGGTTCTCCCCGGTAGTCGAAGCCCGTCCAGGCGAAGCCTCCCATGAACCAGGGGCGGTCGGCAGCCAGGCTCCACCACTGTTCGGCCGTGGACGCCCAGGGCGGGTAGCAGCTGTCGTAGTCGGGGACATAGGCCCTTTGTGTGTCTTTCACGTAGATGCCTCTTGTGGACACCGTGCTGGCCATTTCGCTTCCCATGATGGGTTGATCGGGATGGTCCCTCCGGTAGGGGTCGATATCGGGGAGGTGGTAGTTGAATCCGCGTACAGGGAGGACTTCGTTCACGCCTCTATATATGTTGCCTTCATTGACCGCCTCCGTGCAAAGGCGCGTGGGATCCAGGCGGGCCACGATGTCGAGCTGGTTTTGGGCGATGCGCTTGCCCACTTCGCTGGTCTGGACGATCCATTCTTCGTTGCCGATGGACCACATGAAGATGCTGGGGTGGTTCCGGTCCCTCAGGATTTCTCTCTTGAGCTGTTCTTCATACTCCGGGCCGCTGTTCAGGAGGCGAGCTTCATCGAGCACCAGCATGCCCAGGCTGTCACATGCATCCAGCAATTCGGGGGTTGGGGGGTTGTGGCTGGTGCGGTAGGCGTTCGTTCCCATTCCTTTCAGGAGGGCAATTCGATAATATTGCAGGAAGTCCGGCAGGGCTGCCCCTACCCCGGCGTGGTCCTGGTGGCAGCAGACGCCTTGGATTTTCACGGGGCGGCCGTTGACGAAGAGGCCTTTGTCTTTGTCTACCAATATCGTTCGCACTCCGAACCTAACTTCCTGAGAATCGATCACCTGGCCGTTTTGTTTTATCAGCACCACCGCCCGATACAGGTACGGATTATCCAGGTTCCAGCGATGCGGCATGTTTATCGCTGTCGTAAGTTTTATTGTTTGGGCGCCGTCTACGGCGGTTTGCCATGGCTGTTCGTCCGTGGTGGCCACTACCTGGCCTTCGCGGGTCGTGACATACGCCATCGCGGTGCCGCTGGCGGCTTGCAATGCCTTATTGGCGATGGTCGCCTCCACGATGACGTTCACGCCATCCTTCCCGTCTTCGGTGTGTACGAACACCCCACCCTCCTGGGCCAGGTGGAGGTCGTTGTATTCCTCCAGCCACACGTGCCGGTATATCCCGGCGCCTTCGTAAAACCAGCCTTCGTATTGGCTGGCATCGGCGCGGACGGCCAGGACGTTCTTTTGACCGTAGTGCAGGAAGTCGGTGATATCGTAGGATACGTTGCTGTACCCGCCCAGGTTGTTGCCCAGATAAAAGCCGTTGATCCAGATGCGGCTGTCGCGGAAGATCCCGTCGAAGGTGATGATAAAGCGCCGCCCCGAGTCAGCCTTTGTAACGGTAAACGTCTTTCGGTACCATCCGACGTTGCTTTCTGGGAAAAGGGGGCCCGTGGGGCGGTAGCCATGTCCCTCCAGGTCGCCGTCATTTTTGTAGGCAAAGGGCAGCGTCACCGCCCAGTCGTGGGGTAGGCGAACGTCTTCCCAGGCGCTGTCGTTGAAGCGGATGGCCGCGGCGGTGCGGCCCGCATCGCCGGTCTTGGCGAATATCAGGTCCAATCCGTAGCGGAAGTCCTTTTCGGGGTCGCGGCTGTTGCCCAGATGGAATTTCCAACCGTCGTCCCAATTTATTCTTTGACGAACGTTTTGTGCCGCGCAGCTCGTGACGGCCACCACGGCGAGCAAGGTTAATATATTGCGCATAGCGTTATGGTTGCGTAGTAAAGCGATATTCAGTTACGGTATGATAGGTCTTCCCCGGGTCCAGCTCCGTGGATGGCCAGGCTGGCTTGTTGGGTGAATCCGGGAAATGCTGTGTCTCCAGACACAGGGCGCTTCGGTAGGCATGCGCCCCCTTCATGAAATTCCCCGAATAGAACTGAAGGCCCGGTTCCATCGTCCACACGTCCATGATGATCCCTGATTTGTCTCCCCAAACGGTCGCGGCGTGCTTCAGCGTATCGCTGGGTTTTCCGTCTCCGAGCACGAAATTATGGTCGTAACCTTTTCCGTTCTTTAGTTGTATGTTGTCCGCGTTGATCCGGGCTCCTATAGGCATGGGCTTGATGAAGTCCAGGGGTGTCCCCGACACGGGCATCAGGATGCCAAACGGGATGAGGCCCGTATCTACGGGTGTGTAGGAAACGGCGTCGATTTGCAGGACGTGGTCCAGGATCGTTCCGCTGTCCTCCCCATTGAGGTTCCAGTAGGCATGGTTGGTGAGGTTCAGGACGGTGGGTTTGTCGGTATTGGCCGTATACTCGATTTTGATCCCTTGGTGCGTCAGTGCGTAGGTAACTTTGACCTTCAAATTTCCGGGGAAGCCCATATCCCCGTCGGGGGAAAGCAGGTATAAGTCGAGCGTCGAATCGTTTTCTTTAAAAGCGTCCCAGACATAGTCGTCGAAACCCCTTTTACCTCCGTGCAGAGCGTTGGGGCCGTTGTTGACGGGGATTTGATAGGTCGTGTTTTTTAGCTTGAAGGTCCCTTTGCCGATCCGGTTCCCGTAGCGGCCGATGATGGCGCCGAAGTAAGAGCCCTTGTTTTCCACGTATCCCTGTACGCTGTCGAAACCTATGACTACGGCTACATTATTTCCTTTCCGGTCCGGAACGGTCAGGGAGACGAGGCGGGCGCCGTAGTCGGTGATTTTCGCCGACAATTTGCCGTTATGCAGTTCATAGAGGTGGGTGGGCTTCCCGTACAGTGTATCGTTGAAAGTTGCTTTTGGCACTGGTGTTTCCGTTTTTTCCGTTTTTTCGCCGCCCTGACAAGCCGCCAGGATGGCCAGTATAGGTATCAACATCTTTGGGGTCATATGGTTTGTTTGAAGTGTATTTCACTTAGGTTTTTCAGACGCCCGGCCGCCCACTCGGGGGTGACATCCCTTTGCGGGCCCGCCAGCATTTCATAACCCACCATGAACTTTTTCACTGTTGCCGAACGCAGGAGGGGAGGATAAAAGTGCATGTGCCAGTGCCAGCCTGGTTCCGGGCCGCTATTGACCGGCGCCTGGTGCATGCCTGCGGAGTATGGAAAGCTCGTTTGGAAAAGGTTGTCGTAGCGGATGGTCAATCTCCGTAGGATGTCCGCCAGGGCGTCGCGCTCGGCCTCAGAGAACGTCAGTATGGTCTCGTGTTGCTGCCGCGAAATGATCATCGTTTCAAAAGGCCAGACGGCCCAAAAGGGCACGAGCGCCACGAAGTGGTCGTTCGTTACAACGATACGTTCGTTCTTTTTGAGTTCCAGGTTCAGATAATCCGACAACAGACTTCGACCATATTTCCGCCAATACCCCTCTTGCCTTTCCGTCTCTTTCTCAATCTCCACGGGCATATCGTTCAGCGCCCATATTTGTCCGTGGGGATGGGGATTGCTGCAGCCCATGATCTCACCTTTGTTCTCAAAAATCTGAATATACTTCAAATCCTTGTTGGCTGCCAGGCGCTTGAATTCCTCCACCCACAGATCCACGACCAACCGGATTTCGGACACGTCCATCTCCGGTAGCGTCAGGTCGTGGCGCGGCGAAAAGCAAATCACGCGGGAGGTGCCCCTTTGGTTCTTTGCCACCAGCAGGTCCCCTTCGTTATAATCTCCATCCGGTGTATCCGGCAGCAGGGCCGCGTAGTCGTTCGTGAAGGCAAAGCTTCCCTTATACTTCGGGTTCGTTTCGCCATCGGCTCTTTTATTTCCAGGACAGAGATAACAATTTGGATCGTACGCCGGCCGATTCGTTTGCGCTGTCGCCTCCACTTTTCCCTGCCAGGGTCGCTTCATCCTATGCGGAGACACGAGGACCCATTCTCCCGTCAGGGGGTTGAAGCGTTTGTGCGGGTCTTCGGTGAAGTCGATCATAAGATGCTTCCTCCGTTGGCAATGTTAACCCTGTACACCTTAAGAACCCGGTCTAGTCCAGATTTGTAATTTATTATCATTTTTCCCGTCCAGGTGTCGACAGCATCTTCTTTCACGAGATTCAACGTGCAGCCGCCGAAGCCTCCGCCCATCATACGGGCTCCCAGGACTTCCGGTTGTCCTTTTGTCTGATCCACCAGGAAATCGAGCTCGGGGCAGCTCACTTCGTAGAGATGGCTGAGCCCTTCGTGCGTCTCGTACAACTTTTGCCCGAGGGCCTCCAGGCGGCCGGCTTTCAAATCCTCGCAGGCCCCGATCAGGCGGATGTTTTCCTGCACGACATAGAGGCAGCGATTATATATCAGCCCGTCTTTGGGCTTTACGCATTCATCTAACATCGGCTCGGTTACATCGCGGAGGCTGCTAACTTCGGGATATTTTTCCTTCACCCACGCCACTCCCGTCTCGCATTGCTGGCGCCGAACGTTATATTCGGAACCCGCCAGGGAATGATGCACGCCCGAATCGCAAAGGACCAACTGATACCCGTCGGTTTTGAAGGGAACGTATTCATATTCGAGAGAGCGGCAGTCCAGACGGATCACGTGCCCTTCCTTTCCAAATAAACTTGCGAAAGGATCCATGATCCCCACCTTGACCCCGGCGTACGCGTGTTCCGCGGCCTGGGCCATCCTGGCCATCGGCATGCGCTCCATCCTCAAGCCAAAAGCCTTGTCAAGGGCCAGCAGCATAGCGCACTCCACCGCTGCCGAGCTGGACAAACCGGCGCCGGCGGGGACGTCGCCCCAGACCTCGGCCTCGAAGCCCGTTAGGTTTACGCCCTGCTTTAATAGTTGGTCAACTACGCCGAGGAGATAGTTCGGCCAGCCCTTGTCGCTTGGCTTCAATGTGCTCAGCGAAGTCTCGTAGGTCGCATCGAAATCCCTCGACCTCAGGAAAATCTTTTCGTCCTGGCGAAGGCTTAGTGAAATGTAGGCCGCCTTGTCGATGGCCGCGGGTAATACAAAGCCCTGGTTGTAATCCGTATGCTCTCCGATCAGGTTGATCCGCCCCGGGGAGCGGCTCAGCACGGCTTTGTCCATGCCACAAGTTATCTGCTCTTTCATTGTATATGCGTCAAGGATGTAATTAACTCTATTTCTTTTTCGCTATAAGGCGTTCCGTCTTTCCGAAACACGTCGTGGAACCAGACCTTCGGCTCCGAACCGTCGGGCATCGGCGTATCCCAGGCGTAAATGGTATTCGTTTTCCCTTCGACTAATCCCCAGTTGATCGCGCCGACGTTATTCTGTTTCAAGACGGGCATTATGTTCGTGAAAAGGCTGCCCCGTGTGCGCGCCATGTATTCGGTGCACACGATGGGTCTCCCGTAGGCTTTCAGACGGTCTATCTCTTTTTGCTGTTCTTCGGGGCTGCCGTAGTTATGGTAGGTGATGATGTCGGAGTGGTCCAACTGGAATTGGTTCATATCTTTTAAGTCGTCGGTCCAGACACCCGCCGTTAGTGGTTGGGTGGGATTTGCTTCCCGAGCCCATTCGAGCACTTTTTTTAACAGGTCCATGCAATTGGCGCCGGGCTCGTTATATAGGTCCCAAAGGGCGATCCTATTATCTTGGCCAAAGGTCTTTAATATGTCTTTGACGTAGGTTTCCAGCTCCACGTCGTCCCTGGTCGCACCCGGATCCTGCACCCATCCCGAATTGTGCACGCCAGGCTTGGGCTTGGGCTGGGGCCCTTTTTGATAGTGAGGATTCCAACAATTATCGAAGAATACGAAAATCGTCCCGATGCCCCTTCGGTTTGCAATATCCAGGTATTGATTTATTCGGTTTTTGAACCCTTCGGGGTCTTCCTCCCAGGCGAGGTGGTGGAGGAAGACGCGCATGGCGTTGAAGCCAACCTTTTGGGCATATCCCAGTTCCATATCGATGGTGGCGGTGTCGAAGGTTTCCTTTTGCCACATCTCAAGTTGGTTGATCGCGGTGCTTGGAATGAAATTGCTTCCGCGCAGCCAACCCCAACGTTTGCCCCAGGCATTTGCTTTTGCAGTGGGCCACCTCTCCTCTACCGCCAACTCACCCTCCTTCGGCGGTTCCCCCGAAACCGGTACTGTCGGGAATGCCGAAATCCGTAACCTCGCAGCTCCCATCGGGATCAACTCGATATCTTCCTCCGGCGTCGACACCATCACAGGCGAGGCAGGCAACACCCCGCAAAGCCCGTATTTATCGATCGTCCATGTGGGGATGCGTCTCCCTTTGGCCTTTAATTCGATGGGGGTGCTGTTTTGTGTGAAGGGGAAGTCATCCTTCGGCCAGGGTCGCCTAACAATTTCCATTTGAGTGCCAGCTAACCCATAATTCCAGGGACTCCCGGGCAGGATCTCATACGCCGGCCACTGCGTCGCATCCACATTGGGCTGCCATTTGGCATCACCTTGGGTGGCTGCACGGCTGTCCAATTTTATATAGTTCTCTTTTATTTTTAAGGCAAAGGTTAGGGGGCCATAGTTCACACTGATACTACCCTGGTTTAGGCTCCACAATGTTGTCCTTATTTGCATAGGGAGGTCCAGGTCCACCACATCGCCCGCTTTCCAGTCTTTTTCCAGGCGGATATAGGTGTCACCCCGCGCCTCGATGGCCATGGTTTCTCCATTCACCTTTACTTTCGCACCGCTGCACCAGCCGGGAACGCGCAAATACAAAGGAAAGTTTGCCGCCGTTTCCACCCTGATGTGAATATTTTCGTCGAACGGATAATGCGTGGACTCACTGAGTCTAACCTTTTCCCCAGATCCAACTTCAACGGTCACCGAGCTGCTGCAGTACAACATAGCCACCACTCCCCTGTCCGGCGTTGCCATCCAAAGGTGCTCCGCATAATAAGGCCAGCCTTGCGAATGATTGTGCTGGCAGCACCGGCTGCTGAAAGGATTCATCACCAGGAAGGGCCCATCGTTGTCGATACCCGGATGGTGGTTCATCGAATCGCTCACCACCATATTCGGCGCCGTTAGATATCGGAGCCCCCGGAAATCGGGCATCACCGCCGCCGGGTAAGTATTGAAAGCAACGTTTTCACAGTTATCGGCCCACATCGGGTCCCCCGTAATTTGGGTTAGCAGTTCATCCGAGGCCATCTGCTCAACGATCCCACACGTCTCCACCGCCTGCCGCGGATCCGAATACCCTTCGCGCGCATTCTCGTCCGCCCCGAACATGCCTCCCGGAACCTGTCCGTATAAACTCCTTACCAGGAAAAAATCATGGTACGTCGCCTGCAAGTAAAATGAGTCCTTCGTCTGCATAAAATAAGTGGCAGGCTCCCGGAAACATTGCGCGACATTAACATTATGCCAATTGGGCAAATTATTCTGTTGGGTCCAGTTCGCCGTATTACGGTGGATCTTCACCGCCAGGTCCAGCAGCCAGGGCTCACCCGTTATATCATACAACCAGTATACACTATACAGATTGTCCCCCGCCCTGCTGTTCTCCCAAAAGATTTTGAACATTTGGCTATCCGGCACCGTCGTCTCCCAATGGAAGTACTTCGTCATGAAATCGATCACCCTCGCGTCGTGGCTGTACTCGTAATACGACTGCATGCACCAAAGCATCAGCATATTCGGCCACAGGTCCGGCGTCTTCCCTGAATTGCGCTGGTGCTCGTTCTCCACCACGCTGGGGCCAAAATAGCCATCAGGCTGTTGACTTTGGAAGACCTTTTCTAACCAATCTTTCGTCTTGGCAATCATGGCCTGGTCCTTTAGTTCATAGGCCAAATCACCATAACCCTTCAACCAATAGGGGACTTCCTCCCAACCGTGGCCCCCCTGGCCCGTGCCGCTATACCAGGCATTATCTTTTTTATCCAGCCACGCGCTGATTTCGGCGAGGTGGCCGGTTAGGCCGTCTCTTTGTAATTCAAGGTATTTGCGTACCCACCCTTCCGGGTGGATGCTGCCGATGGGAAGTTTGAGGAAACTCAGTGGTTCCAGGGGAGCTTTATTGCCGGTGTAATATGGGTTTTGTTCCGTCGTATTTGGACGCATTTCCACGCTCACTTTTATCTGGGTCGCGTTGCCGTTCTTTTCGCCGGCCGTTTGCGCTCCGGCTGCCCACGCTCCGCCCAACAGGAGCCAGCCGCCCAGCGCCCATTTATAAAAAGTCGTCATAACCTGATTGAAGATTGGCGGAAGAAAGCGATTGGTTCCAGCATCACCACCGTCTTCACCTCCACCTGCACCACGCCTTCCACCCCTTTCTTGGCAGCCGGTTTGGGATTCATTAGCCCCAGGAGCATCCGGAAAGCCTCCTTCCCCATTTGGACGGGCTGTTGATCGATGGACGACAAGGCCGGCGTGATATGTTCCCCGAAATCCTCGTTCGCGAAACCCACGATCCCAACGTCCTCGGGTATGCGCAGTTTATGGTCTTTCAATTCTTTCATCGCCCCCAGCGCCGAATAATCCTCCACCGCGAAAATCGCATCGGGCCGCTCCTCCAGAGAAAGGAAGTGTTGCACCGCCCTTCGTCCCGCCTCTATCGTCACGTCGCCGGGGAAAATCAGCTTCTCCCCCACCCCCAATCCCAAATCATTCAACGCCGCCCGATACCCCTCCAACCGGTCCTTAAATATCTTTAAATGCTGTGGCCCCGAAATATGTGCGATCCTTCGATAACCTTGGCGGGCCAGGTGCTCCGTAGCCAGGTAAGCCCCCCTGAAATCATCCACCACCACCGAAGGAATTCCCAATGAATCATCCACCCGGTCAAAAAACACTAGTGGAATACTATGATCCTTGAGATCCTCGTAATGCCCCAAATCCACCGTCTCCTTCGCCACCGAGGCCAGGATCCCATCCACCCCCGCGCTGATCAGCGCCTCCAGCCCCTTCTTCTCATACTCCGGCAACTCATTCGATTGGTAAAGGAGGACCGAATACCCGTGCGCATTCGCCATTGCCTCGATCCCATGCACCACCTCCCCAAAGAAATTAATGGCAGTGCTCGGAAGAATGACGCCGATCATTTGGCTTTTACCGGATCTTAATGAAGAAGCGATTTTATTCCGCTTGTATTGTAGCTTCTCCGCCACCTTCCGTACCGCCTTCTTCGTCTCCTGGCTAATGCCCGGATGATCGTTCAAAGCCCTGGAAACCGTGGCCGGCGTCACATTCAACGCCCTTGCAATGTCTGCTATGGTAGCCCTTGAACTCAACTATGCAATCGTTTACAACAAACCTATGGAATTCAAGTCAAAATACATAAAATTATCTTCTTTCATCAATTAAGGAGCTGTTTTTCAGGTGTTTTCCATGGCCATTTCCCCCGCGGCGCTTCTCATTTTGCCCTTCGGGGTCCAACACCTAATTTTGCGCCCGGAGAGGTGGCAGAGTGGTCGATTGCGGCGGTCTTGAAAACCGTTGAAGGTTAAACTTCCGGGGGTTCGAATCCCTCCCTCTCCGCCAGCACTTTAGTCGATCCGCGGCCTTCGGCCGCGGATTTTTTGATCGAAGCAGATGGGACGAGCTTGCTTGGACCAGATGCTGAAAGCAAAAAATCGCAGGTGAGCGAAGCGAACCTGCGGATCGACGGTGGGGCTGAAGCCTCCCCTCCGGGAATCACCGTAGCCGCGCGTAGCGCGGTGGAGGTAATCCATCCCTCTCCGCTAACACGTAAGCGCAGCGCCGCCGACCTTGTCGGCAGCGTTTTTTGTTTCCGATGGCCTGACGAACTTGTTCGGCTAGGCAGGAGGAAGAAAAAAACGGCGGCGCTGGAGTGGGTGGGTTAAGGCTCTCTGGCCGGGGATCACCGGAGTCGCGCGAAGCGAGGCGGAGGTAATCCCTCTCTCTCGGCTAACACATAAGTTGATCCCACGGCTCGTGACGGCGGATTTTTTGATTAAAGCAGACGGACCGAGCTTGTCCTTGCCAGATGTTGAATGCTATAAAATCGCAGATGAGCAAAGCGGACCTGCGGCTCGACAGATGGCTGAAACCCCCTCCATCCCCACTAAAACGTCAACAGATTCGACCAACTAATATAGGATCACCAAACATCGAACTTTTCATATAGCTTTTTAAAAAAAGATCGCCGATCAACAGACGATTCTGACGGTTCTGCAGCAGTTCCAAATAATTAGACATCCTCGCCATCCCTTCAGCCACGATAGGTTAGTCTAGTAAAGGATGTGCGGAAAAAAGGGCCCCCGTATGGAGGCCCTAAAATCAAACAACTTCCACTTTAGGCTGCTGCCCGAACCCGGTTAACCGCAACAGTTAGCCCAGACTGCCATTCTGAATCGAGGTAAAGCTCAATTACATACTTACCATCTTCCGGGAAACGAAAATTCCCCATGTTAAAGGGCATGTTGATCGAAGTATATCCGGTAGCACTGGTGTTAAGTACAGTGAACGAGAAATCAACCTTAACCAAAATCTCTGAACGGTCTGCTTTCTTGAACGCAATATACCCGGCGTGGTTTCCGGATTCAGAGTCCGCAAAACGCATTCTGAGCGCAACTGCGCAATGCGGATAAATCAACGGGAAATTTCCTGCGTGATTGATCGCATCAAACGTCCCAACTATGGTCAACTTTCCCTGAGCGTCCTGTTGGGCATGATCACAAAGGGTAAAAATTTCTAAAATCATAAATAAAAATTTAAAGTTTTGCCACATAGGCATGGCTGGCCATCCCAATTTCATTTGGAAAAATGAAATTCGGTCGTATCTTGCGACAAAAGGAACAACCATATATCAGGGGTGAAGAGCCCCGACAATTTGCCTTCCCATGCAAATATTATTGTTCCCAAAAGGAGAATGTGAATGCGTTCTCCTTTTGAATAAATAATCTTCAAGACTAAGGTACGTGAAATTTACACGTGAAATAAAATAAATTAAACATATTTTATTTGCTAGTTAGTTTAAAAAATGACATCTTTAACGTGAGAATATCACCTCTATGCTAATCAAATTTGTTGTGCGTAATCTCTTCTCTTTTGACAAAGAGGTAGAATTTACCATGCTACCTGGTAAGCGAATAAACCGGCTGGCGCATCATAGATATGACAATTCAGGCATTGAGGCCTTGAAGTTGGCTGCTGTTTATGGGGCTAATGGTGCAGGAAAATCAAACCTTGTTCGCGCAATTTCTGGGTTAATGCATTTCGTGCTAAGTGGAGATATTCCAATTGAATTCGTTACAGAACGGTTTAAACTATCAGGAGAAGGAACTAATAGTTCGGTCCATTTGCTGATTGAATATGCGAAGGAAAGAGAATTATTTCGATATGAAGTAGCGATCCTAGAATCAAAGGTCCTGCATGAAAGTCTGCATATTTTAGATTCGGGTAGAACGGAAGAGAAACTATTATTCTCGAGAGTTGTTGAGAACGGCAGTCTGAAGTTGAATTTTTATCGATCTTTCTATAAGGACAAAGAAAATGTTCTATTGCAGGATCTCCTTCAAACAACTCTTATTAAACCGGGAAAGAGTGCATTTAATACAATAAATTCCTTGCATAGGAAAGGTTTTGAGAAAATTGAAAAAGCCTTTAGTTGGTTTAGGCATAATCTTGAGATTATTTCTCCTGAAACGAAACCAATTGGACTCCCGCAAAAAATTGACCAGGATCAGGGTTTTAAAAAATTTGCAAATGAACTCGTATGTGCTTTTAGTACGGGAATTGCTCATATCCACGTGGAAAAAAAGAATATCGAAGACTATTTTGGCAAAGACAATAAAAAGGAGTTGGAGGAGATGACAGCAAAACTATCGGCAAAACCCAATTCATATATAATGCTTAGAGACGATGTAGTAGCAGTGAATGAAAATGGGAAAATTAGCACAAAACAGCTATTACTACAACATAGAAATTCAAGCAATGAGCTTGTATCCTTTAATCTGAATGAGGAATCTGACGGCACCATTCGGTTGTTAGAATATGTGTTGGCAATTAAAGACATAATTGAGGAAGAAGTCACTTACATAATTGACGAAATGGAAAGAAGTATTCATGCTCTTATTATTAAGGATATAATTTCCAAATTTTCAAGCGACACTATGACTAAGGGGCAATTGATATTTTCGACACATGAATCTAATTTATTAGACCAAGAAATATTTCGGCAAGACGAAATATGGTTTGCTCAGAAAAATAATTGGGGCGCAACTGAAATGTATCGTCTAAGCGATCTTAAAGAGCATCATACAATTGACATAAGAAAAGGATATTTAATGGGACGTTATGGTGGAATTCCGTTTTTGGGCAATCTTCAAGACCTCAATTGGAATAAATTCATAAGTGAAGATCATTAGGATCAGGGGAGATGCTAGGCTCGTTGCAAGCAGAAAACTCCAACATAAGCATCGGCTATATACGGGTCCAATACCAAAGGCAATGGACTATTCACAATTTAATGATTCACCAATGCCTCGCCGATACTCCGGCTTTCACCTGTCATCAAATCTGATAGGCCCTTTAGAGTGTGTCTTTATTCACAAGTATAAGTAAAAATATCCTGTCCTCACCATGCCCTTTGTTCAAACCATCTTCATTGACCTTAAAGAATACCCGCTAACCGATCTGGCAATTTAGTTCTACGAGAGAGAATACCAAGTGATCATTTTTGAAGTCCCTTGACAACGGAAGAGAGCCCCTAAAGGTAGGTCCGCTAATATTTTCTATAATGGCAAAACTCGCATCGGATATTGCAAATAAAATCGTACAAGAAATAGATGCGCTCAAATTGGAGATTATGAATGAAGGCTTTTAATATACTACATTCTCGGTCTTAGGGTCAGTTTTAAAATCAGTTAGTGTGATTTTATTTATAGAACTTCGATAACTCGGATTAGTTTCTTCATATATATCATAGGTCGCTAATTGATTCAATATTCTATCTCTAAGGCTCACTAAATCATAAACGTCCTTTGAATAGACGAATTTACCAGCCTCTAAGTCTTTTACTGGAGGTAATTTGTATGGCACTCCAGCTATTTTAACATACCAACCAGCTTTTAAGGTATCCTTTGAATTACCCAAGCTAATAGCGGAATCCCCGCTTAGATACAAGTAATCCCATTTATATTGGCTACAAGAAGAAATATACGCGGTGTCCCCAATATGCCAGGCAAAATCATATAATGTATAAGAGCCATTTGATTGAATATCTTTATTCCATTTGTACAATAAGTAATTATAGGAAAGAAAATGGTCTAGTTGCAAGACTTTAAAAACATTGTTTACATTGCTGCTATCGCCACTATTTAAAATATTTTCGATGTACGGCAATAAAATATCGCCGTTAACTAATACATTCTGAGCCAGAGCTATATTGACGAGTTTCAGGCACTCTTTAAGGTCACTTTCAGCCTGAGAATTTAATGTTGGATTAGTTACTAATTCTGATAGAGATATTGGGTTTCTATTCCCATCAACCAAGTGATAATACAAGTGAAGATTGACTATATGATCTGTCTGTATCGATATTGGATTAGTATATAAAGGTGTTTTTAATAATTTCATAAAATGACCAAGGGTTGTAAAACTACTATTATATACATTTTGATAGCCGCTATTGAGTTTTAGTAATAGATCGTTTACTGAAAGAACAGGTGCAAACAAAGAACTCAGTATTGAGTCAGATTGAGGACTATTTTCACTATCATACTGCTGTAGGATAAACAGGACGCCGGGATATATTTTATTTAAAAAGACATTTATCTTTCCACTTGAATCTTTTGTTTTGTACGATTCTAAATTAAATAGACTGGAAAACTTACTTGGGCTTGACCCAGAAATATCCGGAACATATGTCTTATGAAGGATTGAAAGACATCTCTTGCAGTCATTTAAATTGTCTTTAATTGACTGATTGAACACTGCATATGAAGGAATTATTCCATTTTCCAAGTCCAATAAAGTATCACCGTCAACTGTAAACCTGAGCTTTCGGCAATGCTCCCAACCTAAAGACATGTTTTCCAATTGCAAATCTCTGTTATATAGAACATCTTTGTCTATGTTAATTAATTGCTTCATCTCCTCTTGATGATTCTCTTCAATTTGATTGCTAACGGTAACCAAGCCGTCTATGATTTTTTGTTGACTTCCCATGATTTTTATATCCATGCTCATAAGAGTATCAATCTTTGTGTCAATTACTTTTACGCCCTCATATATCTGTTGCATGCCATTCATTATCTCCTTAAATCTCTCTCCCTCTACGTCCCTGCCTCCAAAAAGACCAAATATGTTGGTAAGCGAACCAATTGCACTGATGAAATTACCTGTTCCAAATTGGGTAAATGCACTGTAAACATCATCACCGATAGTCGATGCCTTTTCAATATCATCCGCTACAATTCCGCCCAATCCAATATTTCTTAAAATGTTAGCAATATTATGGCCATCTCCAAGGTATTGCTTTATTTGCCTATCAAGGTCCTGTTTCGATTTTACAAGATTTGCCGCCGCAATCATATTTGACCTACTGGCTGAATCAATACCTGGAAAAAACCTACCATCATTTAGAGCAATAATTTGTTCGTCAGGAGACATTTTCCCAAATTCGAATTCCTGCAAAAAATCTATTCCATCTGCCGTCTTACCAGCTTTCTCACATAGTTCATTCAATTTATCCTGGATATCAGCTTGACTTTCAACAATCGATTGTAACTGTTGATTATTGGTAGAATCAAATTTTAAAATAGCAACTGAAGACTGCTGCAGTCTCAGCAAGTTGGAATCAACTTGAACTAATTGACTTATCTGAATATCCCGCAAAAATTTTTGGCCATCACCCATCATATCCCTTATCAGCTTATCCCTGTATTGTACAAATTGCTCTTTTTCTTCAGGAGGTAAACCTCTTGTCACCGAATCTGTGTAATCAGCCTTTTTATTCATCAAGTTAATAAAGCCAGCAAAATCAGCGTTTTGAATAGCCGCTTCTGCCTCGCTTTTATCACTATCACTTAATTGCCCAAGCCTATAGTGAAGGTCTGATTGGATATCCTTTTCGGATTCCTCTTTAGCCATTTCAATAAGTTTTGAAAGTCCGTAGCTACAGGTTACAGATAAACCAGCCAGGATCATTTTAGTTCGGGTCTCCTTGTCCAAATCCTTAGCTTTGTCTAGTAGATAACAGGTCCCTCTGACTCCCAAATTAAGGGCTCTTAGGCCTAAGTTATTATTTTGATTACTTGTTTTTAATGAAGATACCAACTGATTCATTGTTTGTTCATATCCGACAATATCAGAATTGGCCAGTGAAGTTTGATATGCTTTACGGTCTTCCACCTTCATGTTAGCATAAGCTTCTCTGCCAATAAATTTATCCAGCTGCATATTACTCTTAACGTTGTTTCTAAATAATTGGCTTAAATCAACAACTTTAAAAGAATCTGTTTGTGCCGAACACTGCCGAGCAAAAGACACAATTACCATGACATTAATAAAAACGAGGTATTTCATATACCTTATTTATTGGGTTTTTGCTTTAGTAAAAAAATCTGGCTCTTCAACGAATCAATTTCCATTTTCATAGCTGCCAGTTGATTAGACAATTGTGTATATACCTCATCTTTTAATATTTCAGCGGGCAGGCCTTTAAGGGTTTTTACCAATGTATCAGTAATTAATTTTTTATATACTTCAAAATCCTGGTTAAAATAGTATAAAATAGAATCTTGGGCTGATAAGCTCACATTTATGCCGGTAACCAAGCTTGCCCATCCATTATTTATATCTTGAAATTTATAAAAACTGTAAGCTGGCTGGAGACTTATGTTTCCAAATGGCCCTAAGACAGTTGCCGTCACATCGCTACTCATGGTATTATTTCTGAAATAATTTATAGGTGTGCCTGTGGGCGTCCATGCAAGTTTCATTTGCATCAAGTTGGCTATTCTCTGGTCGCCCGACTGTGCAGAGAGGCTTATATAAATTGACCCAAGAATAAGGGTCAATAAGATTCTTGCAATTTTGCACATCTCAATTAGGTTTTTACAATTAATGACGATGTGTCAAGATAAAAGATGTTTAATAAAAACACGAAATTGTGAATGCCTATTTCTTATAGATAGTAAAATAGGGTGTTTTCACGGTAGAGCCGAAACGAAGAGATAATCATCTCTATCATGGCCGGGTTTTCGATCTTATGGGTAATTTGAAATTAAATCCTACTTCTTGTATAATACCCAATCCATTTCCACCGGTACCTCTAAGTATATCAGGAATATTTTGAGTGCCCTGAAACCTGAAATAATAAGCCGCACATGCTCCTGGTAACATTCAAAGAGCATAACTACAAGATGGCCGCTCCTGCCAGAAAAGAATATTTCACCGGTGCAGGCACCAGATATTCATGATTCAAAGGTAAGCTTTGACGCCAGGTCGTGAAAATACCGTGAACTCCATAGTTCCAACTCCTCCGGCCGCGGAATAAACCTCCGAATATCCGCCTTCACCCTCTCCATATTAACCTGATCAATACGCTCGCTCAACAACCGACGAAACTGGTCCGAAGTCATCGTCTCCCCCTTCCAATCCCCACTATCAATCGCCCGCCGAACAAAATGCCTCAAATGCAGAGGAACCCCCTTCTGGATATACCATTCCATATCAAACCAATCCCTACCCTTAACATTATTCTTCCATTTCCGGAACAGCAAAGCGTGCATTTTTCCAGCAAACAGGTCAGGTAATGTAAAACACTTGATATAACATGAAAATGGCCGCAAGAGCAACTTTTCTTCTGTATCAAATCCCATGGGAGGGTCTATATCCACCTCCAGTTTGATCGTAATCCGCGCCGGTTGGTTGAGCCCATTTTGCGGAATGACGCCTTCCAATACCAGCTCTCTCCAAAGAGTCTCAGATTTCAGGAAGGCAGACTCGATATTATTTTGAATGGCTTTTTGTTTTTCCCTGACAGAGACGTCCATTCCTAATGAAAGGAATTCAAGCCGAATGGCTTCAAGGTACTTGTCCAAAGAGAAATGTGGTTCCGGTTGCAAGAGCGAAAAGTCCAGGTCTTCGGAAAATCGGTCCAGGCCGTAAAAAATCCGTAAGGCGGTTCCTCCGTAAAAAGCAGCCTTCTCAAAAAACCCAGCCCGCTGTAGGGCAGCCAGCGCGGTTTCCTGCATGATCTCCCGGAGGGCTTGCTCGGCTTCGTCCTGGTTAGAGGGGTGATATTCTTCCAACCATTCCTTGATCATATCTCATTTATTACGTCAATGATATGCTGGAGGCTTTCCTTTTTCTGTGCCCTTTCCAACCAGGTGGACATCTCGCCTGTAGAAAATTCGCGCAGTTGGGACTCATCCATACGCAAATCTTCCAGCAGCCATGCCTTCGCTGCCTTCTGGCTTCGGAGTACCAAACCACGAGTGGTGATGAGACGGTCGCACAAGGCCTTTTCAGGAGAGGCCACCAGGGCGAATTCATCTTCCGCCAGCTTGATCTGTCGGATCCCATAAGCATAATATGGTAGCGGCAAGCGGGTGTAGGTAAAGTGGCCCATCGAGGTATCAAACTCCCTTGAAGCCTTGACAGTCATTGAGGCAACCTCGTAGACGCGCTCGGGGATAAGTCCGTAGAAGGCCAGGGCCGTATCCACAGACACATAGCTCGGTCCCATTATTTGGTTGGCCAGTAGGAATGGCTCTGGCTTACCGGCCTGGAGTGTAGGCCCAGGTATATATAATCCCCTTTTTACAGGTTGAAGATATCCATGCTGCACCAGGTCGTGTACCTTGTCATTGGGAAACTTATAATTCTTCAGCAAGGAGCTCAGCCACTGGTGTGTAAAAGGATGCCGGTAATGGGCGGCCAATTCAAGGGCGATGTCCATGCCACAAATGTACAATTTTTAATAGATAATAGGAAATAAACCTATTATCACATTAAATTTTGTCATTTACCGTAAAAAGATCATCACCTGTTCTCGATACTGGTATCTTTTTGCTCCTGCCGGACCGTCCAGCGCATCTCGATTGGTGGATTGAGCAAAAGAATTCAATTCATTCAACCAGGGGGAATATTTTATTTACAGCAACCCTTAGCGCAGGAATATCATTTATAATAACCTGCCATACCAAATTAGGGGCTATCCCGAAATATTCATGAACAAGTATGTGTCGCATCCCGATAATCCTTTTCCATTCAATTTCTGGAAATAACTCCTTGGTCATAGGAGTAATAGAATTTGCAGCTTCCCCAATAATTTCAATTTGCTTAATAGAAGCGTATTTCATCATGGAATTTTCCAGGAAATCCTTCAATTCAACGTTAGTTGTATAAGCTTCAATCTCGGAGATAGCATCAAGTATATGACTCAACCTTTGTTTATCTCCAATTTTTCCATTCATCTTAAGAAGATTATTGCCAAAGTTGAAAAGTCAAACCTAATAGGAAGATTTTAAGACTGCGGACTCATATATCAGTTGCTTATCTTTATTGATGAATGGCAACAAATGTATTGATACGGCCTCGGATGGGACTAAATCAATCGGTTTATGTAATCGCTCTTCCAAGTCAAATTTCATTTGAACAAAACCAAATCCAATATGTTGTGTGTAATCCAGGTCTACTAGTATATCAATATCGCTGTCATTACCAGCTTCATTCCTGGAATAAGATCCAAATAAATAAGCTTTCAAAACAGGTTTACCTGCAAAATAGTCCCTAATGATCTGTATGTCATTATCTTTCAGATACATATAGCAAAATTATTCATTTTCCTTGATTTGGCCCATAATACTTAATGAACCCAATCACCTTTAGTAAATCAAAATGATTGAAAATCAATGCTAACGAGAGAAAGTTCACTGACTTGGTGCATATGGTCTTATTTTGAAAACCAAAATTCACACAAGTCTTGCGGGGTAAAAACCCGATTCTTGCTAATCAAAAATTCATCTCAACCTCCGCCTGCGTTGATAAATAGCGAAAAGTAACGCGAAGACCGGCGTAATGTATGCCGAAAGCGTAATCCAAACCGCAACGGTAAAGTAAGAGTATTTTTCACTCACGATATTTGAATAATGTTTTATCCGGTTGGCTATATCCTTTTCAAACCGGGAAAACTCCACTTCGTCGCTCTCACAAATCGCCTGAATGATGGCTACTTCCGATTGCGACTTCAGATCCTCGAAGAATAAAGAATTGGGCCCTTCACCTCCCGACTCTGCTGTTGACGAAATGAGCTTCAAATTGGGTACGAAGGACAATAAAGCCGCAACGGCACTACACACTAATAATATGATTACAAACACCGCATAACCAGACAAAAGTGGGCTTTTCTTGATGAATTCAAGATCCAATGCTTGCGTGATTCCATAGATTGACACACCATCAAAGCCGATGAGTGCCCCATTTTTCGACTCTGCAAATCTTAACCAGTCGGTTACAATGTCCAATACTTTTAAGAGGCGCTGCTCTTTATTAATTTCATTATTTATCATAGTTTATCAGCTTTCTCATCTCGACCAGGTGAACCGCAACACGAGGCTTCCCCGCCTCGATAGGGAAAGGCTTCGTATTTCCCGTTATGATATACCCCCTGCGCTCATACCAGGAAATAAGCTCCGTACGAATATGTAGGACGGTTATCAGGATGGCCTGCTTCTGCAATGACCTGGCATGGGTTTCGGCAAAATCCAGCAATTTCCTGCCGATCCCCCGGTCCTGCCATTCGGGTGCAACGGAAAGTAAACTCAGATAAAGGTCGTCCGGCCTGTATTGAAATGATACAATGCCCAACACATCCCCATTGGGCGGGAAACACTTGAATAGTTCCAGGTCCGGCTGAACAAAAAGGGTTTCCATGTCTGCCAGGGTCGTTCGTTTGCCTTCCAGGTAAGCGCCTTCCGACGTCCAGCCGCCGGCCTCGCCCCGGTAAGCGTTGTTGATAAGATTGGTCAGGGCGCCAAGATCGGTCGATTCCACCCTGGCGATCGTTAACGATTCAAACATCGAATTGAAAAGATATGAATTTTCGGGGATTTGAGGGAGTCCCTTACTACCTTAGATTATGGTAAAACTCTTACCCTTCCTGCTACAGGCATTTTTTATCAACGCAACATATGGTCAGAAACCAGCCGTCGATTCCTTCGTAACCGGTGAAATGAAACGATTGCATATTCCCGGATTCGAAGCCTGTGCGATCGACAGTGGAAAAGTAGTATGGA